>JBFXII010000287.1:0-4731 GCA_050176095.1 Desulfomonilaceae bacterium | reverse complement strand
ATTGTTGATTATAAATGCATGCCTAGCGGATACAGGTTGCTTTATCCTCAAGCAAAATGACGAGATTCTGACTCAGGAAGGAGACTGTGATACACGTCGATCATGTTGTTCCACTTTCAAAATAGCAATAAGTCTAATGGGATACAACGAAAAAATCCTCAAAGATGAACATCAACCACAGATACCGTATCAAGAAGGATATTATGCTTTGCTGGATTCCTGGAAGCAACCACATGACCCTACGCTGTGGATGAAAAATAGTTGTGTTTGGTACTCTCAATGGATCACCAAACAAATTGGCATGTCCAAATTCGAAAATTATGTGAAAAAATTTGATTATGGCAACTGCGACGTGACTGGTGATGAGGGAAAAGGAAATGGACTGACAAATTCCTGGCTATCGAGCTCGCTAAAAATTTCTCCACAGGAACAAACGATTTTTATAAGGAAGCTAATTGATGGAAAGCTGCCAGTCAGTTCAACGGCCCATGAAATGACAAAAAGAATTCTGTTTGTTTCAAACATCGACTGTTCCTGGAAACTATTTGGTAAGACCGGGAGCGGTTATTTGACTAAACCGGATGGATCACGAGATGAAAACCGACAGATAGGCTGGTTCGTAGGATGGGTCCAGAGAGGAAACAACCATGTTGTCTTTGCCCATTTCATTCAGGATGACAAAAAACATGATGAGTTAGCAGGCAAAAGGGCCAAAGATTCCGCGATCGAAAAAATAACAAATTATGTGGACACTTGTCTGAAAAAATAGCGAATCTTGAAAAGTAAAGAATGCTTTGCCAAATCTTATAACAAAGTATTACGACCAACTCGCTCTAGAGATTTGCGGTGGTTACGAGGCAGCGAATCTGAGGGATAATTAGAAGAGGGGTTATTATGGTTTTGTTTTGCGATAAGGGATTCTGCGAATGGGGTCCATGGCGTGGTTTTTGTGCCATTTTTGTTTATGAGGGTTATTGAAACTAGGCGACAGAAATATTAAATTTAAAGGTAGCCATGTTAACGATTTTTCAGGAGTATTACATTGAGATACATCGGAGCTGTTTATAGGCCACCAAGTGAAGCTGAAAGCCTTATAATCCAGGCTACACTAGGGTGTAGTCATAACAAATGTTCATTTTGTGGCAGCTACCAGGACAAGCGGTTTAAGATTAGATCTCTTGAAGAGATAAGATCCGATTTAAAAGACTGCGCATACATGGGGAGTATTGAACGGGTATTTCTGGCAGATGGCGATGCACTGTGCATCCCCCAGAAACGCCTGGTAGAAATCCTCAAATCAGTTAAAGATATCTTGCCGTCAGTACAGAGGGTAGGTATTTATGGAAATGCCAAGGACGTCCTGCGAAAGTCTGTCCATGAACTCAAAGAGTTACGGAAACTCAATCTGAAGATCATCTATCTGGGCGTAGAAACAGGTGATCCGGAACTGTTGGTGAAAATTTGCAAGGGAGCGACTTACGATCAGCTGGTGGAAGCAGCCCATAGGGTTAAGCAAGCCGGGATTCTTTGTTCTGTAACGGTCTTGTTGGGTATCGGAGGTACTGAGAATAGCCAGCGACACGCCAAAGCTACAGCTAGAATACTCACCGACATGGATCCTGACTATGTTGGGGCGTTGAGCGTGATTACGGTCCCAGGGACTCCCCTATATGACGAATATGTCGAGGGAAAGTTCAAAGTGCCAGATCCATTTCAGCTGATCATGGAACTTAGAACAATGATAGCTGAATCAAATTTTACAAATTGCACTTTCCGTTCTAACCATGCGTCCAATTATTTGCCGGTGAAGGCCACATTACCTCGAGACAAGGAGGAAATTTTGAGAGCCATCGATCACGTGTTAAAGGCTCAGGACCACGGTATGCTTAGACCGGAATTCCTCAGGGCTCTATGATATAAGGAGCATCAAATAATTCCGTCAGTAGTTGCTCATTTATTTAACATCAGTGGTCTTGTAGCATGAACAAGTTGCGAGATGTTTCTTCCGTGATGAGACAGGTTCATAGTCGCGACACCGGGCCTGAGAAAATTTTTCGAAAAACTTTAAGTCAGGCTGGGATAACCTACCTTTTAAAGAACGATGACTTACCGGGAAAGCCGGACCTAACAATCCCCAAAGCAAAAATAGCCGTTTTCATTGATGGTGATTATTGGCATGGAGGCCAATGGATTAGACGCGGTCTTACTTGCCTGGAGGATCAATTCAAACACAACAGTAACACGGGTTATTGGTTGAAAAAAATCAGAAACAATATGAGGCGGGACGTAAGAGCTACGAGAGAGCTTTTAGACCGAGGTTGGAAAGTCCTTCGGCTATGGGAATCCACTATAAATTCCGATGTCAACAGATGTCTGAGGATAGTTCAAAAGGCCTGTCAGCCTGATCATAGTTTTAGGGCGGCTGAATCAGTCATTCCTTACAAAACGGTTGCAGAGTTTTTCGCCGGCATAGGTCTGGTAAGACTAGGATTGGAACAAAATGATTGGCGGATCGTTTATGCCAACGATGTGGACATAAACAAGCGTCAGATGTACTTTCAACACTTTGGCCATGAACCCGAGAAATTCGATCTCAGAGACATTAGACAAGTAAAATCCAGTGACATACCTGATGTAACAATGGCTACTGCATCTTTCCCGTGCAACGATACCTCCTTAGCGGGCTCCAGAAAAGGGCTTGACGGTGAAAAGTCATCAACTTTCTGGTCTTTTATGGAGCTCTTGGGCCAGATGGAATCAAGGCGGCCTCCGTTAGTGCTTGTGGAAAATGTCACGGGCTTTTTGACCTCGAACAATGGTCGGGATTTTGAGTCGGCTTTAATTGGCCTCAATGATCTCGGATACTTAGTGGACACTTTTCAGATTGATGCGTCCTATTTTGTTCCACAGAGCCGCAAGAGACTTTTTATTGTGGCAGTGTTAGAGGATCTCATTCTGGATGATCCATCATGGTTGGGAGCTGAAGTCACTGCGAGCGTCATGCGGCCAAAGCGGCTAGCCGAATTTATTTCAGCGAAAAAAGACATTAAATGGCTGATTCGTCCTCTGCCAAATATAGAAAAATGTGGGTCTGGACTTATCGATATTATTGAGGATCTTGAAGAGACAAACGCTGTCTGGTGGAGTAGGGCTCGGGCAGAATACCTCCTAGGTCAAATGAACGCAACTCACCGGTCAAAAGCTCTAAGAATGATCGATGGCGAAGATTACACATATGGCACTGTTTTTAGAAGGGTCAGAAACGGTGTCACAATGGCGGAACTTCGCACGGATGGGTTGGCGGGTTGCTTGAGAACACCGCGAGGCGGCAGCGCTCGACAAATACTTTTCAAAGGTGGAAAGGGTGGTTTTCAGGTTCGGCTTTTAACTTCCAGGGAATGCGCAGGATTAATGGGGGCAGAGGAATACAGGATTGAGGTCCCGGAATCACAGGCATTACATGGATTCGGTGACGCAGTAGTAGTTCCTGTTATCGAATGGATTTCGAAATATTATCTTGGCCCACTTACAAATCAGTTACTCAGGGGACGCGTTTTTGCGCCCCAAAATGTTAATTAGTTCTAAACTAACATATGATTTCGAAACCATTTACTTTCAAGAAACAACATTTGCCAAATTGGTTCTTGACTACTTTTGAAGTGCCGTCTAAGCTAATCACGAATTGATTGTCATCAATTCAGTGTTTGTTTCTGACCTTTCTAATAAAAAAACATCGGATCTACCGACAGATATTATAGACGATAACAAACTGATTCAATTTTGGGACCGCCCTTAATCTCTCTTGAGGGGGTTGCCTGTTGATTTCTTCAAATAAATCCAGATCTTCATTACTTACATATCCCGGTTTGTCCACGAAAGGAGAATGCTTTCATGCGAGTTATAACCGTGTGCGTGGGGAGCGCGTGCCATCTCAAAGGCTCACACGAAATAATAAATTATTTCAAGGAAGCGATCCAACAGGCGGGCCTTGAGAAAGAGGTTGAGTTAAAAGGGACTTTCTGCATGGATCACTGTACGGATGGGGCGAATCTACTTATAGACGATGTGCTGTTCCACGCTAGTTCGATAGATGATGCTCGCAGGATTTTTGAGAAAGAAATAATTCAAAAAAAGTAAATGACAAAGGATACGTGTCATGGAGCAAGATAAGGCGGGTCATTCGCTGTGGAGAAGTTGGTCCGACTTTACTAGTTGGGCGCAGGATTTCTCTTTGAAAAAGAAAGTTCTCGGGGGATTTCTTGGCGTTGCAGTGCTTGTAGGCTTGGTAACGGTTATTCTTGGCATGCGTTTAGCTCGCCACACGATAATGGAAGAAGCTAGAAACACTTTGACCGGTGATTTGGCTACGGCAGGCTTCATACTCAGCAGTTATCAAGAAACTCTCGAGCTAAAAGTGAGGCTTATAGGGGGCTCTGAAAAGATAAAGGAATTGCTTGCAGCCAATGATTCAAACGCTATTCGAAACAGACTTGCGATGATGAACATAGAAAATGATCTGGATTTTCTTACAGTAATAGATTCTACAGGCAAGTTAGTAGCTCGAGCATTCCAGATTGACTGTCAGGGCGGGAGTCTAATGAACTCCGTTGTAAAGAGCGCTCTGGAGGGTAAGAGCGCCGCCGGTTTTCGTGTCATAGACATCCAATCGATATCCGAAGACAATCCAACATTGTATCAGAGGCTTGCTCAAGCCGGTTTCAGTAATGCAAT
>JBFXII010000286.1:0-4734 GCA_050176095.1 Desulfomonilaceae bacterium | reverse complement strand
ATAATTATTAACATTATTAATAGACAATAACAACTCTTGTTTGTTCTTTATTTTTTATTAATTTTTTGTGTGAAAGGAGATTTTTTTTATTACATGGGAGCTACAGAGATAATTATAAGGGGAGCTCGCGAGCACAACCTCAAGAACATAGACCTTAACATACCTAGAGATCAACTTGTTGTAATTACTGGTTTATCTGGATCAGGCAAATCCACTCTGGCGTTTGATACCATATATGCCGAGGGCCAACGTCGATATGTTGAATCATTATCCGCGTATGCGCGCCAATTCCTCGAGATGATGGATAAACCTGACGTTGATTTAATAGAAGGTTTATCTCCGGCGATTAGTATCGAGCAAAAAACTACCTCAAAAAATCCAAGATCAACCGTTGGCACCGTGACTGAGATCTACGATTACCTTCGCCTGCTGTACGCGCGTGTCGGGACACCTCATTGTTGGGAATGTGGCAAGCCAATAAGCTCCATGACAATTCAACAGATGGTAGACGAAGTCATGGCGATGCCTGAATCGAGCCGTATTCATATACTTGCGCCGATAGTATCCGGCCGGAAGGGTGAGTATAAGCTTGAGATTCATAGGCTCATACGAGATGGGTTTGCTCGAGCCAAGATTGATGGTGAGTTGGTTGAGCTTACCGACGAGATAAAACTTGATAAGAAGAAAAAGCACACTATCGAAGTTGTAGTGGACAGGCTTATCGTTAAGCATGGCATAGAGAAGAGGCTTGCTGATTCGATCGAGATTGGCGTCAAACTTGGCCAGGGAGTGGTATTAGTAGAGGATCTGAATGGGGCATTGCGATTGTTTAGTGAGAATCTGGCATGCCCTGAACATGGAATATCCTTTGGGGAAATTTCACCTCGACTGTTTTCCTTCAACAATCCTTTTGGAGCTTGCGAAGCTTGTGGTGGCCTGGGTGTTCAGGTTCGATTTGACCCTGATCTTGTAGCTCCTAATCCAAATCTTTCTTTGTCACGAGGCGCAATAGCTCCTTGGGAAAAACGCAATTCCGTATTCTTGAACCAGACCCTGGAGGCCTTGGCAAATCATTTCGGATTTGACACCAAAACACCTTTCGGGAAATTGCCCGCAAAAATCCAGGACGTAATCCTTTATGGGTCCCGTGAGGAGGAAATTGACTTTTTCTATGAGAGGGACGGTCGCAAGCATTTCTTTCGTAAGGCATTCGAAGGAGTAATACCGAATCTTGAGAGAAAACGCCTGGAGGCGCAGGGTGATGACGTAGCCGATGAGTTTGGAAAGTATATGAGTGCGATTCCCTGTCCTAGTTGTGGTGGGGCCCGCCTGAAAAAGGAGGCCAGGCATGTCTTCGTAGGTGGAGCTCCAATTCACGAATTGACCGCCCTATCCGTAAGAGAGGCCAGCGAGTTTGTGGAGCAACTGAATTTGAGCGATCGAAGCATGGAAATAGCCCGGCGAATCCTCAAGGAGATCCGCAATAGACTAGGTTTCCTGGATAAAGTTGGTCTCGGCTATCTAACATTGGATCGTGGCTCAGCCACATTGTCCGGAGGAGAATCGCAACGTATAAGGCTTGCAACTCAGGTTGGTTCCTCATTAGTTGGAGTTTTATATATTCTTGACGAGCCTAGCATCGGACTGCACCAGCGTGACAACCAGCGTTTGCTTTCGACGCTAATGGAACTTCGCGACCTCGGTAATTCGGTATTGGTGGTTGAGCATGACGCTGAAACGATATTGAGCGCGGACCATGTGGTTGACATGGGTCCAGGAGCAGGCAGGCTTGGCGGTTCTGTGGTTTGTCAGGGTAAGCCGAGCGACATACTCGATTGCAGGGAATCAATCACAGGGAAATACCTTTCCGGGGCTGAATTTATTTCCATTCCAGAAAAGCGCAGAAAGCCTGGCCCTAAATACATCGTCTTGAGAGGAGCTAGCGCCAATAACCTCAAGAACATAGATGTGAAGATACCACTTGGAGTAATGACTTGTGTTACAGGGGTTTCAGGTTCGGGCAAGAGCACTCTTGTGGTGGAGGTGCTCCGTCGCGCGCTGTCCCAAAGACTCTATGGATCCAAGGAAAAACCGGGGCTGGTCGATTCTGTGGAAGGCGTTTCATTTATCGACAAGGTGATAGATATAGATCAGAGCCCCATAGGTAGGACACCCAGATCTAATCCGGCCACTTATACTGGTGTGTTCACTTTTATCCGTGAACTTTTCGCCAATCTTCCCGATTCTAAAATGAGAGGCTACAAAGCAGGTCGCTACAGCTTTAACGTCAAGGGCGGTAGATGTGAAGCGTGCAAGGGTGACGGTGTAATCAAGATAGAAATGCACTTCCTTCCCGATGTTTATGTCAAATGTGATGTCTGCCATGGTAAGAGATACAATCGGGAAACACTTGACATAAAATACAAGGGAAAGAGCATAACCGACGTCCTGGACATGACAGTTAATCAGGCGGCAGAGTTTATGGTCAATATTCCTAGTATATTTAATAAATTAAAAACCATACAGGAAGTTGGGCTAGGTTATATAAAACTCGGTCAACCTGCTACGACTCTCTCCGGAGGAGAGGCCCAAAGGATCAAGCTTTCCAAGGAGTTGTCCAAGAGAAGCACTGGGAAGACTCTTTACATACTCGATGAACCTACTACGGGGCTTCATTTTGCGGATGTGGCAAAGCTTCTGGAGGTTGTGCAAAGTCTCGTAGAATCAGGAAACACTGTGTTGATAATCGAGCACAATATGGATGTGATCAAGATCGCAGACCACATCATAGATTTAGGCCCTGAAGGGGGCTCGGAGGGAGGCAGGATAATTGCTCAGGGAACACCTGAGAAGATTGCTGATACACCGGGATCGTATACCGGTATTTTTCTAAAGCAGGCATTAAACAATCCAAGGGGTTATAAGCTGAATTCGACCAAAATACTCGGTTAGAAAGGGTCTCTAGGCAGAATTGAGATTGGCTCCACTCAGGGGTTTTGGTTGAGTGGAGCCTTTTAGAGTGTATTTTGAATTTTAATAGTTAAATTTCTTGGGTTAGCTCAGAATTGCCTTATCTATCTTCCTTTGCCGCCTTTTCCTGATCCATTTTTCTCAATTCTTTTCTGAGAATCTTTCCAACGGCGCTTTTCGGAAGCTCATCGACGAATTCGATGTATTTTGGCACTTTATATTTCACCAGGTTTTCTTTGCAATAATCTATGATCTCAATTGGTGTCGAGGTTTGGCCAGGTTTAAGAACCACGTAGGCCTTAATCCTCTCACCGGAATACGCGTCCGGAACTCCGATGGCGCAGGCTTCGAGGATCTTTGGATGGGCAAAAAGCACTTCGTCAACATCTCTAGGATAGATGTTGAAACCGCCTGAAATAATCATGTCCTTCTTGCGGTCTACGATCGAAAAAAAGCCTTCTTCATCGACTATTGCGATGTCACCTGTGAGTAACCAACCGTCTCTTAGGGTGACTTCGGTTTCTTCAGGCCGGTTGATATAACCTTTCATGACCTGGGGTCCCTTGATACAAAGCTCGCCTGGCGTGTTAAATTCGGTTATTTCCTTGTTATAATCATCAACATCGACAAGTTTTGCCAACGTGTTGGGGATTGGCAGGCCGATTGATCCTGGCTTGGTTTTGGCGCCAAAAGGATTAATGGTTGCCACAGGAGTAGTTTCAGTCAGACCAAAACCTTCACAGATCTGGGCTCCGGTCAAGGCTTCAAAGTTCTTGATGGTCTCTAATGGAAGAGGCGCCCCTCCTGAAAAACAGCCTTTTATGGAATTGATTGAATATTTCTTGAGATCCGGAAAATTTATCATGCCATTGTAAAGTGTTGGAACTGCCGGCAAATAGGTCGCCTTGTATTTGTCAATGGATTCAAGGATGCTCTTGGGCTCTGGTTTTGGAATAAGGATGTTGGCGTAGCCATAGAAAACTGCCATGTTCATGGCTGTGGTCAAACCGAAAGAGTGAAAGAAAGGAAGGCATCCAACGACTATCTCTTCGCCATCATCGAAGCCCTTGAACCAAGCCCTACATTGCTGAACGTTACTTGAAACATTCTGGTTGGTAAGCATCACACCTTTTGACACACCCGTAGTGCCACCTGTGTATAGCAATAGAGCTGTATCGTCCCAGCCCGTTTTTACTGCCTGCTTGATTGGCTCATACTGTTTTAACAGGTCCGTGAATTCGTACACATCAGTGGCCTGAGGAGTTTTCAAATGCATTGTTTTCTTGACAAAGGGGAAAAGTTGTTTGAGTGGGAACGGCAGATAATCCCGGATGTGACAAGAAATAATCTTTTTGATACCGGTTTTGGATCTGAGGTTAATCATTCTTGGAACCAAAAGATCCAGACTTATGAGAACGGTCGAACCAGAATCGTTGAACTGATGCTCAAGTTCCCTATCAGTGTAAAGGGGATTATTCAGAGCGCAGACCACTCCGGCTCTGAAAGAGCCATAAATGCCTATCACGCACTGTGGAATGTTCGGCAGTAACAATGCTACCTTATCACCAGGTTTAACACCTAGCCCCGCCAGGGCTGACGCAAATCGAGAAACCATGTCGTCAAGACGTTTGAATGAGATCTTGGCGCCCTGGAAGATTAACGCCGTATTATTAGGAAAACGCTCGGCGCTCCTGGAAAGCGCATCTGATGGATTTATCTTTTCGAAATCAAGCTCTTCCGGAACACCGGAAGCGTAGGATTTCA
>JBFXII010000285.1:0-4769 GCA_050176095.1 Desulfomonilaceae bacterium | reverse complement strand
TCGACATAGAATCGCATCGGGTGTTAGCCAGCTAGATAGGTTACTAGGCGGACTATATATAGGTGACAACGTTGTTTGGCACGATGATTCAGGAAACTTGGCGGCTGTATTTTGTCTGAATATGATTCAGGCATCACAATCTCTCAACAAACCGGTAATTTACGTAAGCTTTGACAGATCCCCAAGAAACCTCCTGGACAAGCTTGGCCCATTGGCCGAAAGTCCGTTGCTCACTATCCTTGATTGTTTTACCTGGGGAAAAGGCGCAGGTTCTGATGTTTTCTTGCGTTTCTACTATGAGAACAAGACTGAATGGCCATGTAGAATTATTCGAGTAGATGAGCCAAGGCAACCCACTCATGTTATGGATGCGCTCTATGGGATTCATTCCGGTTTCACTGAAGATGTCCGTTTTGTTTTTGAGAGCATAACCGGTATGGCGGAATTATGGGGTGGTGAAGATAGCATACTGAAATTTTATACTCATTCCTGTCCGAGGCTATACGAATTAAATACGGTCGCCTATTGGATAATGGAAAAAAACGCGCACTCCACCCGGTTGAGGGCGCAAATCAATCAAATAGCCCAGGTTGCCATTGATCTGTCTATCAAAAGGGGAAGCACCTCACTTACTATTCTCAAGGCAGAGGAACGGGGAATGGACAACCTCCATAAACCATATAATTACTGGACCAAAGATTTAAACATCACTTTTGAGGAAGAAAGAAAGTCATCAAGACCAATAGAGTTGGGTATGCGCCTTCGAGAGGTAAGAACTAAAAGAGGCTTATCTCAAACGGAGCTGGCAAAACTCGTGGGAGTGACTCCTAGCACCATATCGCAAATAGAAAGTAATCTGATCTACCCATCCTTGCCGGCTTTGCTAAAAATGGCGGAAGTACTTTCAGTCGATGTGAGCTCATTTTTCCAGGAAAAAATGAATGTTGCGCGTAGAATAGTGTTTTCGTCCAATGAATCATCCGAAATAGAGTTGCCAGACATGCCTGATGGATCTCTGGTAGCTCGCCTGTTAATCCCCGTAGATTTTGACGCCCAGGCGGAACCTTATCTGATCGAGTTCTCACCTGACACCAAATTGCCGTCTCATTTCTTCATTCATAAGGGTGAAGAATTTGGCTACTTATTGAGCGGTAAGCTCAAAATGTTTCTAGACAAAGCTGTACACAACCTGAAATCGGGGGATGTCATATATCTGACCTCCGAGATGCCCAGCCAGTGGCAGAACCCGGGGCCGGCTGTCGCTCGATTGCTGTGGCTGAAAATGAAATAGTTCTAAAATCTTAATTTATTCAAAAAAAAGTTCTTTCGAGGGAACAAACCCTTTTTGTCAGAGTCAATGATTCAGACATTCTAAGAAAACCTTCTGTCATGAGAGGTTTGAGAGGTTTACGAGGGCCAGA
This sequence comes from Desulfomonilaceae bacterium, assembly GCA_050176095.1. Lineage (GTDB taxonomy): Bacteria > Desulfobacterota > Desulfomonilia > Desulfomonilales > Desulfomonilaceae > CAITZA01. Next base: position 3,348 of record JBFXII010000285.1, on the reverse strand, counting down.
TCAAATGAATCAAGAAACTACCTACATTAGTTTGCTCCCCAAATTGCCAGGCTCATTTTTAAGCCAGTACTCCGTTCTCAGAGAATTTGCCTACGGACCATAATCAATTATGCAATATTTTCTTGACGCTAAAATCAACCCGGTATACGTGTTATAAGTTTGACTTAAAATGCCGGGCAAAGCGGTAGCGCTAGCCTATGTCTATATTAGAAATGATTGAAATACTGATGGAGAACTAAAATGATTCCTGTTTGTGAGCCGGCGTTAGATGGGCTGGAGATGGAATATGTTCGTGAATGTATTGAAACGAGTTGGATTTCGTCCGCCGGTAAATTCATAACCATGTTTGAGAAAAAATTCAGCGAATATTGTGGAGTTCCTCACGGAGTTGCATGTAGCAGTGGGACTACCGCTATACACCTGGCTCTTGTTGGATTGGGCATAGGCCCTGGAGATGAGGTCATTATTCCCGATTTCACCCTGATCGTTTCAGCGAACATGGTAATCTTGGCAGGCGCCAAGCCAGTTTTGGTTGATGTAGATCCAAGGACGTGGTGCATCGATCCGGAAAAAATAGAAGCGAAAATAACTCCCAATACCAAGGCTATAATGGCCGTTCACATGTATGGACATCCCTGCGACATGGATAAAATCAACTCAATAGCCAAACGCCACAATCTCTACGTTATAGAAGATTGCGCCGAAGCGCATGGAGCCGAAGTCAATGGTGTTAAAGTGGGGGCCTTGAGCGATGTGGCATGTTTCAGCTTTTACGGAAACAAGATCCTAACCACCGGCGAAGGTGGGATGTGTGTTTGTAAAGATGATGCGTTAGCCGCAAGAATGAGACTACTATGCAACCAAGGATTTGGAGAGCCCCGGTTTGTTCACCAGGTTGTCGGCTATAACTATCGCCTCACGAATGTTCAGGCTGCCATCGGGCTGGCTCAAACTGAAATGGTGAAACAGAAAGTAGATAAGAAGAGATGGATTGGGCAGAAGTATAACGAATACTTGGCGGATTATCCTCATGTCTCAATGCCTGTAGAAGAACCATGGGCAAAGAACGTCTATTGGATGTACGGAATTGTAATCAAACCGAGTATGGGAATGACCAAAGATGAGGTAATGGCAAAACTGAAAGAAAATGGGGTAGATACCCGATCATTTTTTTGTCCTATGTCATTACAACCAGCCTACAGGGGAGATGATCCACGGTTCCCGGACGTTTCCGGGCATTACCCCGTTTCGGTGGATTTGTGGAACAGGGGACTCTATCTGCCCTCAGGTTTGCCGTTAACTGAAGATGAAATAAAAACTGTGACTGATAAAGTCAAACAGCTCAAAAAATAAGTTGTGAAAAGATATTTCTGATTTATTTATGGGCAGCGATGCTATTCAAGTAGCTGTTTCTTGAGTCGGCAAGCGGGTTTTAGCCAATTGCCGTTAATATATTGGAGGTAGTCAAATATGGCGGACCCACGGGTTTCAATTGTATTAGCCACCTACAACGAAAAAGAAAATATACTAGATACCATCAACAGTATTTTCGAAAACGTAAAAGATTCTGTGGAAGTCATTGTCGTAGATGACGATTCGGCAGATGAAACATGGAAGATTGTTGAAGAACTCAAAGACCCAAGAGTGGTTGTCATTCGCAGGGTAGACACTAGGGGCTTGGCCTCAGCATTCAACAGGGGAATAATCGAATCTCGCGGTGAAATCGTCGGATGGATGGATGCGGACATGTGTATGCCGCCGGCTCTTCTACCCGAAATGATAGAAAAGCTTTCAGAATACGACATTGTCGTTGGGTCCAGATATGCTGAGGGCGGAATAGATGACCGAGCCGCTCTTCGCGTTATATCGAGCAAATTGATTAATGGCCTTGCCGGATTGGTTCTGGGCTATGGCATTAAAGATTATGACAGCGGTTTTGTTGTGCTGAGAAGATCGGTGTTTGATAAGGTATCCATAATTCCAACTGGTTATGGAGCTTATTTCATGGAATTTCTTTATACTTGCCGCAAGAAGGGTCTCACGGTTTACGAGCTACCTTACGTTTTTAGAGACAGGTCTAAAGGGGTTTCAAAATCGGCGCCGAGTATTCTGAAGTTTTTCAGAACCGGTCTTCAATATGTAGCCCGAATTTTCATTGCTAGACTGAGGAAGATTGATTGATGGCTCATGAAATTCTCAAGCCCGGATTCGAACGTAAAGATGATAGAGGCCTGTTCAGGGAAATTCTAAATTCAGGTCAATGGGAAGCTATGAACTGGGCCATGATGAAAGAAGGCTCGGTTTTGGGAAACCACTATCACAAGAAGACAACTGTATTCTTTTACGTAGTTAATGGTTTAGCTAAAATAAGAACTGTTGACGTGGACACCGGGGAACGGGACGAGTTCAGTGTTCCAGAAGGACATGGGGTCATGCTGAGCCCGATGCAGTCGCACGCTATTCATTTTATGGAAGAATCACAGGTGATAATGCTCAAATCCCACAGATTTGATGCTTCAGATCCTGACACCTTTCATCACACCGTCTAGGTTGTCGGTTTGGTTATTGGCTGGTTGAGAGAGTGGAATCTTACGAATATCAAACGCTGTACCACCACGAAACCTCTTACTGGTGGTTCAGAGGCCTTCATTCAATCATTATTGACACCGTCAAAGCTCTAGGGCTTGGAAAGAGCTCGAGGATCCTTGACGCTGGTTGTGGAACAGGGCGAAACCTTCAGATGATTCAAGACCGTGTCGGCGCTGAAGGTTTCGGTTTTGACATAGCTTTGGCCGCAGCCTCGTTCTGGCCTCAACGTGATCTCGATAAGGTGTGCTTGGCTTCTGCCAATGAGATTCCTATAAAGTCCGGCTTCTTTGACGCAGTTGTATCAATAGACATGTTGGAATGCGACGCAGTTGATGAGTCTGAAGCTATTTCAGAGATGTGTCGTGTGGTTAAACCCGGTGGCTTTATAATCCTTGTGGTTCCAGCCTATGACTGGTTGATGTCGGAAGAACATCACAGGGCTGTAGGCGCTTCACGACGTTACAACATAAATAAACTAAAAAACCTGGCGTCAAATCAGCCGGTCAAGGTGATCAGGACAACACACATATTTGCTTCCATGTTGCCCTTGGTGGCTGCTTACAGATTGTTACTACCGATTTTTAGAAAACCTTCGGCTGATAGGCCAGTTTCGGAAATAAAACCGATAAACCCAATTATTGATGAAATTCTATTTCGGGCTGTGAGACTGGAAGCTAGATTTATAAAAAGCACTGGCTTGCCCTTTGGAAGCTCCATAATGATGATTGTTCAAAAGGTTCACTGAGGATGGAAAATAAG
>JBFXII010000284.1:0-4777 GCA_050176095.1 Desulfomonilaceae bacterium | reverse complement strand
TCTGAGTAGTTTGAAGCACCCTGATTCCTCTTTGTTTAGCGGCCACAGGGGCATTGACGTAGTTGATATGGGATCCTTCGACAACATTTAGGAGACCCCAAAGGCCAGCATTTGATATTGGATCCATATCGACCTGAGAAATTTCACCAAGAACTTCAACAACAAATTTGGAAATGCTCTCCGAAGCCAAACCGCCGAGAAACTGTCCAAGACGCCGCGCTAAATCAAGATACGGCCCCATCAAATTCATCTGGCTCGGCTGGATATTGGGAACATTTATTGCGCTAGTGAGAAGCCCCTGCTCGAAAAACCCCACTATATTCTGAGCCGCCGAAATTGAGAAATTTTCTTCAGCCTCGCCGGTTTGAGCGCTTAGATCCGGAGTTATGATCGTTCTAGGATGATTAAGGAGTGGCGCTATCTTGTCTAGGTACTTGAATGCAACGTCTATTGCAGCACTGCTCAATTTTTCGGATTCAAGAGCATCCAACAGGGATGGAACATCAATAATCCCGAGATCTGATATGTTGATTAATATGGCGCCTTTTTTCATCAATCCAAAGGCCCGAGCGTCAAAAAGACCTTTTGAGCCTTCTGTCAAGGGAATATGAGTCGTAATTATGTCAGATCCTGCTAACAACTCTTCAATAGAAACCAACCTTACTCCAGCCTGCAAGGCAGAATCACGGCTAATTACAGCATCATATCCTATTGCGCTCATTCTTAAGCCAAAACTGACTTTTTTGGCTACTAACGTTCCAATTTGACCAAGACCAAGAATCCCAACGGTCTTTCCGGTTAGTTCAGCCCCCTGAAACTTTTTCTTTTCCCATTTTCCAGCCTTCATGGAGGCGTCCGCAAACGGGATATGACGGCTAGCGGCCATCATGAGAGCGATGGCATGCTCGGACGCGGATACAGCGTTCACGCCGACTGACGCTAAAACAGCCACTCCCTGGCCAGTAGCCAGTGAAACATCTATATTGTCAAGTCCGGTCCCAGCCTTGCTTACACATTTCAGATTGGACGCCTTGTCCAATACTGCCTTTGAAATAACAGTCCTGGGACCTACCAATAAACCGTCATAACAATCAACGATCGCCCTCAGTTGTTCGTCGTCCAGGCCTGGTTTATAATCGACTTCTATCTTTCCAGACCTTTCGAGCAAATTCAGGCCACTGCTGTGAATAGCGTCAGTTACTAGGATCTTTGCAATTTGAGGTTTATCCATTTTTCCTTGCAAATTCCTTCATGAAATCGACCAGAGCGGAAACGGATTCTGGACCAACGGCATTATAAATAGAGGCTCTGCAACCGCCTACTGAACGATGACCCTTGAGGCCACCAAGTAAGTTTCTGGTGGCTTCGGCGATGAATTGCTTTTCTAGATCCTCATTAGGAAGTCTGAAAGTCACGTTCATCAGAGAGCGACTGTCCTTGTCGGCTGTGCCACGGTAGAAACCACTCGAATCCATGTAGCCATAGAGGAGATCCGCTTTTTTCATGTTTCTGGCTTCCATAGCTTTGAGGCCACCAATTGTCTCCTCAATCCATTTTAGAACCAACCCGACGAGGTAAATGGATATACACGGAGGGGTATTATACAGTGAGTTTTTTTCAGCGTGAGTCGTGTATCGCATCATGGTCGGGATGTCTCTTGGACATCTCTCAAGCATGTCTTCGCGTATGATTACAACTGTGACTCCCGCAGGTCCCAGATTTTTCTGGGCCCCGGCGTAAATAAGACCATGTGGGTTTATGTCGAAAGGTCTACACAAAATATCCGAAGACATGTCCGCAACCAATGGCACATCACCCGATTTAGGTAGAGATGGCCATTGCGTTCCCTTGATAGTATTGTTAGATGTGTAATGCAAATATGCGGAATCTGCAGAAACCTCATAACTTTTTGGAATATAGCTGAAATCTCGGTCAGCGCTCGTAGCGATAACTTTGTGAGGTTTTCCAAGGATCTCAATTTCCTTTATTGCCTTTGTAGCCCAAGTGCCGGTGTTAATGTATTCGGCAGTCTTTCCCGGGGGCAACAGATTCATCGGGACCATAGCAAATTGTGTGCTTGCTCCCCCTTGCAAAAAAAGAACCTTGAAATTGTCCGAAACATTTAAGAGCCGTTTAAGGCGGGCTATTGCCTCATTGATAACCTCTTCAAACAGAGGCGATCGATGGCTGATTTCAGCTATAGACATTCCAGAGCCTTTGAAGTCAAGGAATTCCTCTTGAGCTTGCTCTAGGACTGTCAACGGCAGAGCGGCGGGTCCAGGATTAAAATTGTGTATTCTTGCGGCCATGTCTCTCTACCTCCGGCGACTTTTTCTTCTAATTTTATTGACACACAAGTTTGTAAATATACATGATATGGATAAATTTATTCAAGAAAAATAGATTAGAGCTTTCAGGGTTTGGGATGATGAAATTGAATTATAAGAGTTGTTGTGGCATTATATTAATTAATGACGAAACTCCTGAATTGGGAGGTATTTGCCTATGCCCGAATTTGAAGCCATAAAAGATAAACTCGGTGAATTGTTCCCAGTTGTCATGATATTTGTCCTCTGGGTAATTTTTAGTTTCCTGGGGTCTAAGCTTCGAAAGCAGGATTCCGGTGAGCAACAAGCGAAATCCGAGCCCGGGCTTCAGGAAAAGTTTCTTGAGATGATCTCCCCGGGAATGATGGACCCGGCGAGCTCGGATCACGAAAAGAGATCTGACTTTGAACGGCTGGAATCAGAATCGGCGAGGTCAATGACAAGCGTAAGAAACGCCCCTCCCGTGACTGCAAAACCAATTACTCCCAAATGGTGGGGGTCATGAGATCTGGTTTTTTAGAATTGATTGGAGCTTTGAATCGTTATCTTTTCGTCGCGATCCTGGCGATTGTGCTCTTGATTGGGACTTCAAACAATCTTGTTCAGGGCCAAACTTCAGTTTCGAAACAAGAGCCAACTTCTCCAGTAGCTAAACAGGACCAATCCTTAAAGAAAACTCTAGATTTTAATAATGGTGAACTGTCGTGGGAAATGCCAGGACGGTTATCCATTTATGATTTGCAATTGGGATCGGCCACACTGGAAGAGGGTGAATGGAAATTCCTTGGCGCTTCAAGAACTTTCAACGCCGGACTCTTCAAGGACAGGCTCACCATAATGATTCGGTTTATGTATAAGGCCACATCTACTGAAATACCTCTAAAATTTGTCATTAAGCTTCCCGACTCCAGACAGTACGAAGAGACTGTAAAGCTTACCGGCAAGAATGGCCATTTCAATTATCAGTTCACTATTCATAAGCCGGAAGAGTTCCTTGGCGCAGGCATGGTCTATGTTTATTACGGTTTTAACATAGTGGATGTCTTAGATTTTACAATCGTTCCTGGCTCATAAACGGCTATTGCGCTATGGGAATAGAGCCTTCCAAATCCAGATTAGACATACTCTTGGTTCAGAGAAATCTCGTATCATCAAGGCAACGCGCTCAAGCCCTCATCATGGCCGGCCGGGTCACGGTGGATGGAATCAAGCTTGAAAAACCTGGTAGAGAGGTTTCAGTTGACTCATCGATCGCTGTCAAACAGGAAACGCCATATGTGAGTCGTGGTGGTTTGAAACTGAAAGCAGCTTTGGACCACTTCAAGGTTCCTGTTTGTGGAGCAAACGTGCTTGATGCAGGAGCTTCTACAGGCGGGTTCACCGATTGCCTTTTGCAACACGGGGCTACAAGAGTTTTGGCTGTTGATGTCGGATATGGCCAATTTGCCTGGAAGTTGCGATCAGACAGTCGCGTTAAACTCATAGAGCGTACGAACATACGCTATTTTGAAAAGAGGCTAGTTCCATTTTCTCTCGACGCGGCTGTGGCAGATTTGTCATTCATTTCATTAAAGCTGGTTTTGGGAAAACTAAAGGAGTTCATACCAGTTGGCGGATGGATGATAGTTCTCGTCAAGCCTCAATTTGAAGTCGGCAGACAAGGGATTGAAAAAGGTGGCGTGGTGCGGTCTGAAGCGAAGATAATGACGGCTGTAGAAAGTGTAAAAACATTCGCATCTTCGATAAGCCTCATTCCATCTGGAGCAATAGAAAGTCCTGTGCGCGGCCCGAAAGGGAATAGAGAGTTCTTGCTGCATTTGATTAGGCAAGCCTGATTAGTGCGCCATTTTCGTTGAAAACTAATTATCACTTTACTAATATCTCACAGAATCTATCAAAAGTAGCGCGTCAGTGCGCCAATATACCCTGAAAGGCGAATTACATGTCATTTCCTGATCTAGAAACTCAAATGCGCCACATCATGAGAGGAGTGGAAGAGACCATCCACGAAGAAGAGCTGCGCAAAATGATAACCAAGAGTATTGAAACTAATGTTCCTATCAGGGTTAAACTCGGTGTTGATCCTACGGCTTCGGACATCCATTTGGGACACATGGTTACCATACGAAAATTGAAACATTTTCAGATGATGGGGCATGTGGCGATATTTTTAATTGGAGATTTCACAGCGCGAATAGGCGATCCAACTGAAAGGAATGAAGCCAGGCTTCGGCTGACTAAAGAGCAGGTTTGGGATCATGCAAAGAATTACACCAGACAAGTATTCAAGATTTTAGATGAAGAGAAAACAGAGGTACGTAACAACGGGGAATGGTTCGATACGATGTCATTTGCCGACTGCCTGGATTTGGCCTATCGTTCAACAGTAGCTCGAATGCTGGAAAGAAATGATTTTGAGAAAAGATTTAAAGAGGGCAACCCTATAAGCA
>JBFXII010000283.1:0-4797 GCA_050176095.1 Desulfomonilaceae bacterium | reverse complement strand
TCTTCAGGAGTTTCTCCTCCTATCGGAAGGCCTATTGGAGAATGCACCGACTTCAACTCCGATTCACTAAACCCCTCCATCAAAAGGGCATCAAAGATTATTTTTATTTTTCGTTTTGATCCTATCCTTCCTATGTAGTTAGCTGGGGTTTTAAGAGCCTGCCCCAGAACAGATTTGTCGTGTGAATGACCACGTGTCACGATAACTATGTAGCTATCATTTCCAACGTTGAGTTCAGACATACAATCGTCAAAATTCTTCACTACAACTATTTCATCAGCATCAGGAGCATTAGAAAAATTTGCGAATTCCGCCCGGTCGTCCACCAACGTAACCTTTAAACCAACGTAGGAAGCCAAGTGAACTACGCTGATCCCGACGTGACCCGCTCCGAAAACATAAACCCTCCCGTGCGGAATGAAACGCTCTACAAACACTTGTCTTTCAGAATCATCCAAAATAATTAATTGACCTTGTTCCGAAAATTTTGGCGATTTGATTTTCGCGAGCGCCTGAGAATGCCCCGTCAGCCATCCTGTAATATTTCCAGCATCATCTATTAACATGCATTCTGATGAGATTTCTGACCTTAAGGAGTTTGTTGCAGGCAATGAAGTAAATAAATAGCCTAACCCCCTGGCGGCATCCAGTCTGAGGAGATTTTCGTAAATCAGTCTTTTTCCGGAATCCTCACTTTTGTGGTATTCTATTAGGACCCTAACCGAGCCCCCACACAACATATCTTCCGCCGAACTATCCTGGCCGGAAAACTCGAAATCGGCCACGACAGTGGCTCTCGTCTTCAAAGCGTTCAACGCAATGTTTGTGACCCGAGCCTCAAACAGTCCTCCGCCAATGGTACCAAACGTAGTCCCATCTCTTTTAACGATGAATTTGGTTCCAACATGCCTGGGCGATGAGCCTTTGATTGAGACTATTGTTCCTATACAAAAATCCTCTCCTTGATCGAGAAGAACCAACGCATGCTTCCAAATCGAAATCATAGATTTACCATAACCATCAAATAGTCTGGGGTAACGAACAACCAAGATATTTGGCCTTCAATTAACAGGGACAAACGTTAGCTGCAATCAAGACTTTTTGTCAAGATAAGTCACTGCAAAAAATAGGTATGCTAACAAGTTCCAGATCTTAAGTTTTTTAGTTGAAACAACCCGCCTCATCGAACATGAGAATGCTTTTGGGTTAACTCCAAAGTTTCCACTACTTAATCCTCGGAAGTCGACCGGAAATTCAATGCCATCAATCAGTATCCCAAATTTGTTCAACGGGGCTTTTCGGGCCGCGTCGGGATAGTTGGTATTTGAAGTCACATCAACCAACTGTTCAAAAAATTTTTGCAAATTTTTGAGTAACTAGAAACCTGATTGTGTGTCATAATAGTTATGAATTACTCTAAAAATAACAATATATATGTGGCATACACTAAACCTAAACATATTATTTAACAAATTAACGCTTTAACTTTTAAATTAATTATATTGTATTAGCTGTAATATTTTTGTATAGGCATGGACAGCCTAACGGCAAGGTGATAAAGTTTTTTATCGCTTAGAAGGAGGCCTTGTTTGAAGTCCCCATTCAAAAGTAAGAACTCTCAAGAACCTTTCAAGCAAATTTTTTGTCGTCCGGAGACCGACAAGAAGAACTGGTCGATATTCGGGAGCCTTACCCGAATGATACTGTTGTTGTTTATAGGAATGATTGCTGGAGCAGCCGGGGTAACTGCTCAGGGATATATATATTTCACTCAGAGTGTTCCAGGAATTGAAATACTTACGCAATACTCTCCACCAGTAGTAACGTCATTTTACGCTAGTCAGGGTGAATTAATAGGTGAATTTGCGTATCAAAGACGATTCTTGGTTTCTATGGATAAAATTCCCAAACATTTGAAGGACGCCTTTGTGGCTGCGGAAGACAAGAATTTTTGGCGTCATAGTGGAGTAGATAAGGAAGCTATCCTTCGCGCCATCAAGAAAAATCTTACTACGGGAGCTCTTAGAGAAGGAGCCAGCACTATTACTCAGCAGGTTGCCAAGACCTTTCTGCTCACTCCTGAAAGAAAGTTCACCAGAAAAATCAAGGAGGCCATTCTATCAACTAGAATTGAGCAGTCACTGTCTAAAGAACAGATTCTCTATCTATACCTCAATCAAATTTATCTTGGCAGTTCAGCCTATGGCGTGGAAGCTGCCGCTCAAACTTATTTTGACAAGTCGGTAACCGATCTCACAATAGCTGAGTGCGCTATGCTTGCCGGATTGGCTAAAGCTCCATCCATGTACTCCCCTAAACGAAATTTGAAAAGATCCCTAGAGCGCAGAACTTATGTTTTAAAAAGAATGCTCGAGGACGGCTTCATAAGTGATTCGGAATTCGAAAAAGCCAACAACGAAGAACCAAAAATATATAATACTGTTAATTCAAACGCCAAGCTAGCTTCGGATTTTGTGGAGCATGTTCGACGATATGTTGAATCCAAATACGGACCTGACGCTCTTTATAAAGAGGGTTTGAAAGTTTACACGACTGTTGATCTGCGCGCCACTAAATTAGCTAGAGACGCCATGGAACATGGGCTTAGAGAACTCGACAAACGTCAGGGATATCGAGGACCTATCAAGACCCTGAGCGTGAGAGGTGTGATGGAATTCTTAGAGGAAAAATCTAATTCTATGGAAACTCCTCTGAGGTTTGGACAAATCACTGACGGTGTTATTACACATATTGACTCTGAAAATATTTATGTTCGTCTTGGATCATTCATCAGTGGGGATCAAAAAAAAGATTACATTGGGCAGATAAAAATCGATCACGACCCCAAATGGTGGGTTAGACAACCTTTCATAAGACAGGAATTGAGAACTCGTAATTTTATGCCGGGGGATCTTCCTTTTCAGGTTGGGGATTTAATTCTAGTCAAAGTTGTGGATCCCAATATTAAGAGAAGAGATTTATATCTCAAGAAATTTGGCAAAGATGATCCTGAGATGAGAAACTACAAGGTTTATACAGAACAGATGTCAGATTTCTTCATGTTGGAACCCGAGCAGGAGCCAGTAGTTCAGTCTGCTTTGATGGTTAGAGAAAATAGGACAGGATATGTGAGGGCAATGTTAGGAGGATATTCGGCCGCGGAATCTAAATATAACAGAGCCACACAATCGAGAAGACAGGCCGGGTCTTCTTATAAACCGGTTATTTACGCTGCGGCCCTAGACAAGGGTTTTACGACATCGGACATCATCATGGACTCACCACTTGCTCTAAGTGTTCCGGGAACCGGCGAGGTGTGGAGACCTAAAAATTATCGTGGTGGGTATGCTGGACCCGTCACTTTTAGAGATTGTCTCGTAAAATCCAGAAACATTCCTACTATCAAGATCCTGCAACAAATAGGTCTTGAACACACAAAAAATTATGCAAAAAAACTGGGCTATACGTCACCCCCGGTTGAAAATCTCACGCTAGCCCTTGGATCGACAGGCGTTTCATTGGAAGAACAGGTAAATGCTTACTCTGTGTTCCCCAATTTAGGTTATTATGTTGCCCCTATTTTTGTGACGAAAGTCATCGATAGGAATGGGAAAGTTTTGGAAGACAGGATGGCCCCAGCTCTTATCAATGATCCCATCCGACAGGACCAGCCTAGTGTCAACACCGTGTCTATGAAAACGCGACCTACAGGTTCAACTTTGGATGGAGATTGGGGGGCTTCCGTGGCAAAAAGACGAATTGATGAAGCCACAGCTTACATCATGACTTCCATGATGCAGGGGGTAATTACTGAGGGAACTGCAACGAACCTGAAGAAAATAGTCGGTCGATCCGATATCGCAGGAAAGACAGGAACTACGAATGAAAACGTTGATGCGTGGTTTGTAGGTTACACGCCTGATTTTACATGTGGTGTTTGGGTGGGCTTTGACGATGAGGTTTCCATAGGAGACGGGGAAACCGGAGGAAAAGCGGCTGCGCCGATATGGGGCTATTTCATCAAGAACCTCTTAATTGATGTGCCTGTAAAAGAGTTTGAGGCGCCATCGTCTGTAGAATTTAGAAAGGTGGATCCCAAAACAGGCCTCCTGAGCTCATCGGCCGATGGAGTAAGGGAAATATTCAAGACAGGTAGCGGGCCATCACACATTGCGCCGAAGAATATTAGAGGATCGAGATGGGATTATGCCGGGTCAGATTTGGATCAATTCTGAAATTGATAATGTTTGAAAATTTTTCACTGCCATAGTCGACGAAAAGATCTGAAAGTAATCACAAGACTTGAGTTGTCACTCCCACTGTTCTATTTTAGAAAAAATGGAATTTTGTTTAGGAGTGATGCGTCGTGTCAAGGCCAGAAATTGTTGAGGTTACAAACAATTCGTTAAGAAGACAATTTGTAGCCGTGCCCTGGGCTGTTTTTCCGTTCGACAGCAACTACGTCCCCTCATTAAGAATGGATTCTTTCAGACTAATCAACCCCAAATATCATCCGTTTTGGGAATTCTCTAAACAATCCCTATATATAGCCTTCAGAGATGGGCGTGTTGTCGGCAGAATAGCTGCTATCATTGACGACCGTTACAATAACTATCATGGCGAGAAAATGGGGATCTGGGGTTTCTTTGATTGTTTAGATGATGAACAAGCAGCACACGACCTTTTTCAGGCTGCAGAAAAATGGATTAAATCTCATGATATGGAATTTGTGAGAGGACCTTTAAATCCTTCAACGAATTATGAAGTCGGACTGCTTATTGACGGATTCGAGAATTT
>JBFXII010000282.1:0-4801 GCA_050176095.1 Desulfomonilaceae bacterium | reverse complement strand
TCGTAATCCTTTTCAATACCAGTCTTGCCAACAAGATCTCCAGGTTTGTAGACAAAGCGCTCTGATTTCATCAATTCCTCGGAAGAAATTTCACCCAGTGTTCCCAACACGTGACACAGAGATTCCCCGTAGGGGTATTGGCGATAGGGCTTTGCTTCAATCACCACGCCTTTTGTATCTCCTAAATTGGATTTCAGAAGGGAAACTTCCTCAATGCTCAGGTTTCTTTTTAATTGAAACATCTTGTATTTGGGGCTGTTAGCAGCGTTCAATAACATGATTCTCATTCTCTCTGGAGAAATTCCAAGAATAGAGGGAGCTATTTCGATTAATTTCTCGGGTTCTCTAAGCTCCCCTGGGAAAACAGAGAGAGAAAAATTGGGCTGATTCTGTGCAAGTATTTTTCCATTACAGTCTGTAATTGATCCTCGAGGTGGGGCAAGCCTCAGGAGCCTTGTTCTATTACTGTAAGACATTTCACTAAAATATTCGCCTTCAATTAGTTGCAGGCGCCAAAGTTTTGATATCAGTATCGAAAAGGTTATGATAACCATCACAGAAGCTATTAAGACCTGTAGTCGATTGTTGTGTGTCTTATCATAACTCCTTATATATTCTGACATTTATGTGGTTCCAACAATTCTTGAATATTCGCTCCAAGATCTGTCGAGCAATTTAAAAATCAGCCATGAAAATGTTGCTGTAGAAATGGACGTGATTAAAACCCAATACAGCTGAGATACACCAAAATTCATCTCCCCCAATAAGCCTCTTGATATGTGCAAGGCAATATAGATAAAAACGCAAGCCAGAAAGATCGTGAAATAGATTCTGCCTACTCCCGTAACCTCCAAAAATGAATCGATATAACCGAAAAAGACATACGTTAATAGATAAAGTAATCCTATAAGCCCCAATGGAGAGCCTGACATCATGTCTAGGCACAAACCGTAACAAAAACTGAAGCACACGCCAATAGAGAATTTAATGCGTCCCGTAGACCATGCTATAAGGATTAAGGCCAAATCGGGTTTAATCTCGTTAGGGATGATCTTAAATATTGTGCTCGACTGTACTGTCAAAGCAATAAGGCCGGTGATGCTCAGGAATAGTATTTGAGTCATTTCTTGGCATCCAAACCAGGTTCTATATGAAATCCACCTTGCTTGACCAGAACTACTAAGACCTCCTCCATTTCGTAAAAGTTGGCCGAAGGTTGTACAATGGCTTCGAGAAAGAGACCTTGTGGGCCGGGCTGAATGGATTCAACTATACCCACCAGTAACCCTTTGGGGAAAATCCCATCAAGTCCTGAGGTTATTACTCTATCACCTTTAATTACTGATGCTTTACGATTCAGGTATTTTAGCACACATGCATTGCTTGAATCACCTACGAGAACACCGCGGTCTCTAGTTCGGTCTATTCTAGAGTCAATTGAGACCGATGGGTCGGTAATTAAACCGACTTGTGACATGCCTTCAGAAACCACAAGGGTCTTCCCAATAACCCCTTCGGCGACTACCACGGGCATGTTAGGACTTACTCCATCATCCAGCCCACGGTTTATTATAACTGTCCTGTAGACTCCTGAAGCATCCATCCCGATAACTTGTGCCAATAGAGATGGATGATCCAAGGTTATCTTGAGTCCGACAAATTTCCTAAGCCTCTCGTTCTCATTGGCTTTTTCTAACAAAGTTGCATTTTCCATTCGCAAGCGAGAATTCTCTTCTTTTAGCACCTGGTTTTCTTTATTTAATCCTACCAGAAACAAATACGAATGGAACAACCCTTTAATTTTGTTGTTAATAAAAAAGGTCGAGGAGTAGAGAGGCTCAACAATTTTATTAAATGTTTCAGAAAAAAAAACCGACTCATTCCTGGAGAGAGATGAGAAGAGTATGATCAGCCCCAGACCTATAAGGAGGAGGACTAAACCAATTTCTCTAGCTGAGCGGGGCATATTGAATTAGCTGACTCTAAAATCGGAGAATATTTGAAAGAAAACCGGCACGTTATAGTTCTATACCTTTAATCACATTTTTTTGCCTTGATGTAATCGCCATTTCTGTAGATCCAGGATGCAAGTTCTAGGCTCTCATCAGCACATCCTTATATATGCCAAAGTTTTCAAAAACCACACCGGAACCTCTTACGACCGTAGACAGAGGATCATCAGCAATGTTGACTGGCAATCCCGTTTCTCTTCTTATTACCTCATCCAGATTTTTTAGAAGCGCTCCGCCACCTGTTAACACTATTCCTTTGTCTACGATGTCAGAGGCCAGTTCTGGAGGTGTTTGTTCTAATGCTGTCTTTACCGTCTCCAAAATGGCTCTCACAGTACCTGAAATTGCGTCAGTAACTTCTCCGGATCTTAAAGGAATAACCTTCGGCACACCCTCTATTAGGTCGCGTCCTTTCACTTCGATGATGGTTTCCTCTCTTTCATGACATGCGCTCGCAATGAGCATTTTGACCATTTCAGCGGTTCTTTCGCCTATGAGGAGACTGTGTTTTTGTTTAACATATCGAATTATGTCGCTGTCTATAGTGTCGCCTGCGATACGCAACGACTTGGCGTAAACAATGTCTGACATAGAAATTACCGCCACTTCAGTGGTTCCGCCTCCGATATCAACAATCATATTGCTCGTAGGTTCTGTTATCGGGAGATTGGCGCCGATTGCAGCCGCTAGTGGTTCTTCGATGAGATAAACATCACGGGCTCCAGCGCTCTCAGAAGCTTCTCGAACTGCTCGCATTTCAACCTGGGTAACCCCTGCGGGAACACACACCACAATTCTGGGTTTAACCAAAAAACGTCTTCGATGAATCTTGAAAATGAAATGTTTAAGCATTGCTTCTGTAACTTCGAAGTCGGCTATAACCCCATCTTTCATTGGTCTAATTGCTTTTATGTTGTCTGGAGTTCTCCCGAGCATCTTCTTGGCGTCAGTTCCCACGGCCACTATTCTCGGTCCTCTACGTAAGTCCACCTTAATTGCGACTACAGAGGGCTCCGAAAGCAACACGCCTCGTCCTCGCACATAAACTAAGGTGTTGGCAGTCCCGAGATCTATCGCCATGTCATTAGAGAAAGCCCCTGAAAGCCAATTTGAAAACATGCTTTTCCAATCACAGAGAAAAATTTTTTTACATGAAGACATCTATCAGAAGTTTTTGTCATGAGCAAGACTACTTGACAAACGAGAAAAAAAAGATTGAAGCCATTTTGCCAAATGAATAAGTTCGAGCTATGATTGACAACTATCAGCTCTAAAAGTATTATCGCTCAGCCAAAGAAAGTTAGGAGGAATTCGATTTGCTAGACCTCATGAGGCGTCACGCCAGTTCATGGATCATTAAGATAGCGCTGTTTGGCATCATAGTGGTGTTTGTGTTCTTTTTTGGCTGGGGTGGACCCAGCGATGTCGATAAGAACTTTGCCGCTAAAGTCAATGGAACTGTAATCACATATGATCAGTTTTATAACCTGTACGAAAATCAGGTCGAACTTATGAGGTCTCGATTCAAAGGGGCCATGCCTCCAGATTTCATCGAAAAAATGAACCTGAAAAAGATTGTTCTGGAAGGGATGATCGATCAGTTGGTCTTACTTCAGGAAGCAAATCGGTTAGGCTTGATGGTGACAGATGATGATTTGATTTACAGCATTAGAAACACTCCAGAATTTCAGAACAATGGCGTCTTCGATCCTAACATCTATCGAGCCTATTTGAGCTCCGTCAAAACTACGCCGGCAATATTCGAAGGTAATCGCAAGCAGGAGCTTTTGGAAGGTCAGGTTGCAAGAATAATAGCTGATTCAGTTAAGACCAATGACAAAGAGCTTGAGACCTTGTGGCATTTTCAGAACGACAAGCTTGTGCTATCGATGCTTCTTCTCAAACCTGAAGAAGAAGCTAAGGTAAAACAAATCGATTCCAAAGAACTTGAGGGGTATTACAAAAACAGAATTGCTAGATATGAGATACCCCCTTCTATCAAGATCCAATACGTGGTTTTTTCTTGGAGAGACCTGGCAAAAGAAATGTCCATTTCGGATGAAGAAGCGTTATCATATTATAATTCAAATCCCAAAGAGTTCCTCATTCCAGAAAAACGACGAGTTAGGCATATTTTGCTGAAGACATCGCCTGAAATGGACGCCAGCGGACTCGGAGAAATTCGAGAGAAAGTTGAAAGCTTGAGAAAGAGAATTCACGCAGGTGAGAACTTCGATTCAGTAGCCAGGTCAGAATCTCAGGATGAGACATCCCAAGCCAATGGTGGCGATCTAGGGTTTCTTAGTCCAGGAACCATGAGCCATGCCTTTGATCAGGCCGTATTTGACCTTGAAGTTGGCCAGGTATCAGCCCCAGTTAAGTCTGACAAGGGTTACCACATAATAAGAGTTGAAGAAGTGATTCGGGAATCTCAGAAAACTTTTGAAGATTCCAAGAAAGATATCGCTGATAAACTCGTTGAGGAAAGGGCGAAGAAGAAAATATCCGGTCATGCGGACGACTTTTATGAATCCGTCTATCGATCCGAGAATTTATTGGACAATGCAAAAAAATTTGGTTTTGAACTTCAGGTGGCAGACAACGTTCTCAAAGATTCGGGACTACCATTTGCACAAAATGACCCAAAACTGACTGACGAAGTTTTTCAGCTCAAATTGGGCGAAATTTCAAAAATGTTCAGGATTGGAGATGAGTACGCCATAGCGCAAGTGTTAGAAAAAAACAAAGAACGAATTCCTGAACTCGAAGAAATAAGACAGATTGTGGAA
>JBFXII010000281.1:0-4810 GCA_050176095.1 Desulfomonilaceae bacterium | reverse complement strand
GATCCTTTGGGGTAAGGGCGTAGGCCGAAATAGAGTTTACCAAGGCCTTTTCTTTCTTCAATGTTTTTACAAGTCTAGAGCTGTCACTGGCTCCCAGAATGTCACCTGCCAGGTCTAATGAATTGACATCATTAGACTTAATTCCAGGGATATGAAAGGCAATATTCAGACGAGTTTCCCTGGCGTTGTTATCTCTTAGAAAAGCAGTTCTTACCTCTTTCTGGAGCGGTTCGACTGCTCGAGGCGGTCTGAAAAAGCCTGTTGGCTTAAGATCTTCAGTTAGCTTCTCGAGTTCGGGCAATAGCTTGGCGGTGTCGACATCGCCAACGATTAAAAAAAACATATTTTCGGGAACATACCATTTCTTACGGAAAGAAAAGATATCCTCACGAGAAATTTTCTCAACCGTGTCCCTGAAACCAATAATTGGGAACTGGTAAGGGCTTTTGGTATAAACGGTTTTCATTAGTAGTTTTGAAGCCTTACGTTCAGGTCTTTCTTCTGATTCAAGTATTTCCTCTAAAACAACCTGTTTTTCCTTCTCCAGTTCGGTCTGGTCGATTTTGGGTTTGAAAACCGCATCTGTCAAAATATCAAGCGCCTGATTCACTCCTGTTGATGGGGCCGTAATGAAGTAAACGGTTTCATCCCAACTGGTATATGCGTTGATCTCACCCCCCAAGGCCTCGACTTCAGCGGCAATTTTTCCAACACCACGCCTTTCGGTGCCCTTGAATGCCATGTGTTCCAACAAATGACTCAGGCCTCTCTCCTTAGGTTCTTCATCCGCGCTTCCTACCATTACCCAAAGCTGAATAGCAGCCACCTTCCTGGCATGATCTTCCTTAACAAAGACTTCGAGACCATTAGAAAGTGTGAATCGGTTCAATTTCCCCTCCATAGCCCAAACATGATCCGAAATACAGCATATAAAAATTAAGGTTACAAATATTCCGAGCAATATCTTGCTCCTTTTTTCGCAAATCATCAAATTCCCCTTTCGAGACGAATGCTTTCTCATTTTGAAATTCAAGGGTCGGCGCACATTCATGATTTCACAGACACACTAGCAAAAAAATGGTTTCAGCCAGACCAGATCTCCAATCTGCTTGATGCTCAACAATGTTGATTCTATCATTCAACGTTTGATAGCCTGAGTCTAAGATTTTCAAGATCGGCGATCGCTTGTTCGTCAGGCAGCAACGAGGAAAGGCACTCCGTATAGAGGGAGGCTTGTTTAAACAAAATGTTTCGTAAACACCTCTTGTGCTCCGCATCGACCCTCTGCGCGATAGACTTCAGTATGTCCAGTATTTTAAGATCCAGCATCCATTTTGGTATGAACGGAACAATTACCGAATTTAATAGCAGATCCAGCAAAGTTAGCCCACCACCAATAACTATTTCAAACGTGATCAATAAAATCGCCCAAAGGGTGTACGAACCATACAGTTTTATTTCGTCGAATCGTGTTAGACCCTCTCGCATTTTCTCAAACTCGGTCTCTAAAAGATTTTCAAGCCCAGGGAATGCCTCCTCGTACATTGATTTTATTTCTTTGAAATCGAATCGTTCGGCATCCTCAAGGACAATGAGCTTAAGATCCTCGTAGCGATCGTTGGAGACCAATAGTTGAGCAACCTGAAGGTTTAGATTAGCGATAGCCATATCCAACTGACCTAAGGGAGCCATAGACTCAATGTTAGCAAAATCTTCAAATCTGATATCTTTGTCATTTTGGTAGGCATCTTCGGTCTTTTCTTTCGAAAATATGATTTGGGAAAAGTATCCGATCACTGTGCTGATAGCATTTCTAAACATGAGACGAGGCACAAAGAGAATGTCATATTTTCTTAACAAGCCCTGGAGCCTCATTTTCATCCTCTTCTCGACGTCTTGTGAAACAATTGCGTCAAGTTGTTTGTTCAATTCATCAGCCAGAGAAGATGCAATCTTGTCAATTTGTGAATTTAGTTCGAGAATTCGAGACTTTTGTCGGTCGATTTCAGATTTAAGGTGGTTTAAGTTTGAAATTGTCTTTGTTTTAAGGCATTTCAATTCGTGTGATTTTATGTCCGCATTTTTGCTCGACTGTAAATTCTCACTCAGGAGTTCTCTGACTTGAGGATATTGCCTAAATCCGTCTATTCTCTTTGGCATACCCGAAACACGAGGTATTAGGACCAATTCTTGTGTTGGTCCGAGCGTCTTACCGAATTCAGCAAATTCTTCAGATGCCTCTTCTGAACTCACCTTATTAAGAATGAGAACAATCTCCTTGCCCCAACGGACTGATTCTTCAAGCATTTGTCTGCAAATCAGGTCACCATATTTTTCTTGGGATGTTACAAAAAGAATGACGTCTGCTATTGCCATAAGCCTTGCAGCTATAACTTTGTTTTCCGATGCGATGCTGTCAAAGTCCGGGGTGTCAATCAGTACAATTTTTTCGAGTTCAGCTTTTGAAAGTAACAGAAGTTCGGCCTGTTTTTGGGGTCCTTCAAAAATCAATGGTGTTTGGGAAAGAATTTGTTCATAACGCGGCTGAGCAAAGATGGCCGCCGTTATGGTGCAAGGTCTTTTGACACCGACATTGCTAACATCCGAGGACAATAAAGAATTTACTATTGTGCTTTTTCCTGTGCCTGTTCCCCCCATAGCGCACCAGATTGGTGGAAGTTCCCGAGCGATTTGAGTTTTCCAGTCAAAGACCGCAACCAGGTGTGAAGTATTTTCGAGTAAGTCTATAAGCTCTGAATAGTTCTTCAACCGACAGTCAAATCGCAGCGAAAATATTTGGCTGTTTGATGACAAGGTTTAGGCCTTAAAGGAAGATGCGGGAGGTCTTCTGGTGTGGGCCAGAAACAAAAATGACAGACCAATGGAGGATTCTAAACTAATTTTTTGAAGTTTCAATAATTCGTCGAACTGCGGGTGGAACAAATACTCCCTCCAGATTAAATTTGCTCAGAGACCTGGCGAGAATTCTTATTTTTCGTTGTCTCGAATCCCTCTTGTTAATAAAGATAATATCCTGACCATGCACTTTGCAATACCCTCCACCTGAATGGTGACCGCTGGCGCTAAGATTCTCTTCACGTAGAGTAACCCCAAGTCGAGACGCGAGTTCTTCAAGATGCTCCAATAAAGAGTTATTATTCATGGAAAGGCATCTCCCAAAAGTGGTTCACTTTCATGTCTCGCATAATTCGAAAGATTCGTAATGTCAAGTTAAACCACTTTCGGGGATACCCGGGTTTAGTTTTTCAGGGCAACTGCAATTTGAGACGACAACCGTGTCACGGATTCAATCGCTTCCTCTGCTGACGCCGCTTCGATGGTTTTTTTTACTAAAGCGCTGCCGACGATAATGCCATCTGCGAAGGAAGATAGATGACCAGCCTGAGAAGGCGTAGAAATTCCAAAACCGACGGCTACTGGCAAGTTGGTTAGGCTCTTAACACTTTGAATCTGAGTCTCAAGCTTCTTGTCCATGTTGAGATTGGCGCCAGTAACCCCAGTCATAGATACTAGATACACGAAACCACTTGAATAGGATGCGATTTTCTTGATTCTGTCATGCGAAGTTGTTGGAGCCACCATGAATATTGTGTCTACAGAATGACTCTCTGCACATTCCCTCCACGTTGCTGATTCCTCGGGACTGAGGTCTGGAATAATCACCCCTGAAACTCCTGCTTCATTTAAAGCGATAGCAAATTCTTTCAGTCCAAATTGCATGATTGGATTCCAGTATGACATAATGACTATGGGCGCTTTTATGGTGTTCTTGATTTTATTAAGAATTCCCAGGATTTTCTGAGGAGTGATCTGCATATCTAGGGCTAGTTTGCTCGAGTGTTGAATGACAGGCCCGTCAGCAAGTGGGTCCGAAAAAGGTATGCCAACCTCAATTATATCAGCGCCAGATGTATCTAATGCTTTTAGTAGACTTTCGAAGCATTCGGAATCAGGGAATCCTCCCGTGATGAAGGGTATGAACGCGCACCTCTTATTTTGCTTGGCCGTCTCGAAGGCCGTTGTTATTCGTGAACTCATTTCTTGGACTCCAGATAGGCCGAAACGTGATCGAGATCCTTGTCTCCTCGGCCGGAAAGACACACAACCACAATTTTATTCTCAGTTAACTTACTCATCATACCGTGAAGATACGCCAGAGCGTGAGAGCTTTCCAAAGCTGGTATGATACCCTCGATGATCGCAAGATTCATGAAGGCTTCAACTGCCTGTTGATCAGTCACACAATCGTATTTTACACGGTTAAAATCCCTAAGAAGGCAGTGTTCTGGACCTACTCCGGGATAGTCCAGGCCAGCTGCAAGCGAATGCGCCTCTATAATTTGACCGAAATCATCCTGCAACACATACATTTCGGCTCCATGTAAAACTCCAGCTTTTCCTGCGCACAGACTGGCGGCGTGTTTACCGGTTTCTATCCCCATGCCCGCTGCTTCAACCCCTATTAGTTCGACCGGATCATCCAGAAATGGATGAAACATACCCATTGCATTGCTTCCAGCTCCGACGCACGCAACAATGAAGTCTGGGAGTCGGCCAGTTTTTTCCAGGATTTGTCGCCTGGTTTCAGTCCCGATAACGGACTGAAAATCACGAACCATCATGGGATATGGATGAGGACCGATCACCGAGCCTATTATGTAATGGGTATCAGCGACGTTGGTGACCCAATCTCGAATCGCTGCATTTACAGCGTCTTTCAGAGACTTGCTTCCTGATTCGACCGGGATGACCTCGGCGCCTAGCATTTTCATTCTTAGAACGATCAATC
>JBFXII010000280.1:0-4813 GCA_050176095.1 Desulfomonilaceae bacterium | reverse complement strand
TCAAAAAGATTTTACAATCCTAAGCATGGGATCTGTGATCATATTTGTTAGCGCCATGATGGGGGCGCTGAATTACCTAAGGATCCTACCTCTGATAACAGTTTTTATGGCTCGAGTAATGAAGAAGGCTATGAAAACGTCCGGAGCTGAAACACTCGCCGCGTCCATGTCAATTTTCATGGGTATAGAGGCCATTTCAGGTCTGAAAAACTACATAGGCCGGATGACGCATTCGGAACTCTTTTCAGTAATGACATGTTTCATGGCTACTATAGCGGGATCCGTCATGGCAGTTTATGTGGGGGTTTTTGGCGCTAATCCCGGTTACATACTTGCGGCAAGTTTTATGAACGCCCCCGCTGCTTTAGCCTTGTCCAAGATTTTGACTCCAGAAACAGATATCCCAGAGACTTCCGGAAGTGTAAAATTAAAGGATATCAGTTCTCAAGACCACGGGCTTATAGAGGCGCTGTCCAATAGCGCATTAGATGGCATGAAGCTGACTCTATCAGTAGGAGCGATGTTACTGGCTTTCGTGGCCGTTATCCATCTCTCGAACGCAGCCTTGGGACTTCTCGGAACGTCCTTTGATCACATTGGCTCACTAGCTTTTGCCCCAGTGGCTTTCTTGATCGGTATACCATGGAATGATTGCATGGTGGCAGGAAAGCTTATCGCGATCAAAACAGTTTTTAACGAGTGGATAGCTTATAGTCAGATGAAGGAACTGGTTGCTTCAGGGCAATTGGGATCTCGCTCGACCATGATATTGACTTTTGCGTTGTGCTCTTTTGCAAATTTTGGGAGTCTGGGGATTCTAATAGGAGGAATCTCTTCTCTGGCTCCCGAGCGCAGATCGGAAGTCGCCTCGTTAGGAATGAAATCTATCCTTGCGGGGTTGCTTTCGAGCCTGCTTACGGCCTGTGTAGCGGGTCTGATAATGACTTATTAATGTATGACTCTAATATTTTGAGATAGCTAAACATCACAAGCGATCTATTCTGAAAAGATAGGAACGTTTGTTCAAGCAGTCTGGAACTAAAAAGCAAAAAAAATGTCACCAATATACGGTCAAAAAATGATCTAACGAAGAGAATCAAGTTTATTGCTTACATGCCATTAGAACCATTACGTTAAAGTAGGGTTTGTAAGCGGTTATGTTATCTAGCTAGTTTTGAATTGGACAGATGACTCCAGGATCCCAAACAACTTGGCAAGGCTGCTAAAAACTGCCAATGGATTGTCAATTCGTAGCCGCATTGATTGTGGGGCTGCATCAAAAGTAGAATTTAGTTTAATGTAGACATATAACAATATGATGTGATAAAATGTTTAATGTGACCATTTAGTTAAAAGCAAAACACTATGAAGCTTAAAACTTTTTGCAATATCTTACTTTTGTTTTTAATTTTTACGTCCTGTTCTTATGCGCAAATTTCTCCTGCGGCCGAGGACAGCTTTGAGAATGGAAAAGTGGCCTACCGAGCTGGAGACTATGTCAAGTCTCTTGATTTTTTTAATAAGGCTATAAAATTAGGAATTACTTCAGCAGACGCCTTTTTCAGGCGAGGGTTAGCGTATGAAAAAGTTGGTGAAAACCAAAAAGCTTTGGAAGACTACTCTAAAGCCACTAGTATAGATCCTAATCTCGAAACAGCATTTAACAATCGAGGCAGTGTCTATTACCGTTTAGGGGAATTTGACAAGGCGATCAGTGATTACAGTCGAGCTCTGGAATTGAATCCCTCGTATTCTTTGGCTTATTACAATAGGGGTAACGCTTATTACGGGAAAGGTCTTTTTGATAAAGCAATACAAGACTTCAGCCGGGCTTTGACAATTGATCCTAAAGACGCTGACGCTTACAATAACCGGGGATGGGCGTTGACACAGAAGCAGGATTATGATTCTGCAATAGAGGACTTCACGAAAGCTTTGGAATTGAGCCAGGACTATTCCCTGGCCTATTACAATCGTGGCAATGCGTTTCTGAAAAAGGGAATTCTTGACAGAGCCATTAAGGACTTGACGAGGGCCATAGAACTCAATCCCGAATATTCTCTAGCTTACTTTCAGAGAGGCAATGCGTATTTTAGAAAAAATGATTTAGACAGAGCTTTGGATGACTACAATCAATCGGCAAAAATTAATCCTGCATATGCCGATCTTTATAACAATCGAGGCTGGTTGTTTTTCACCAAAGGAAATTCGGCTCTTGCGATGAGGGACATTTCCAAGGCAATATCGTTAAATCCGGAGCTTTCAAAAGCTTACGCTAACCGTGGTTGGATTCATAAAGCAACCTCGGAATGTCCCAAAGCTATTGCAGATTTTACCAAAGCTCTCCAACTCGATCCTAACAATTCGACGGTTTTTTCATATAGAGCTGCTTGCTACCTTGAGATGGGGGATAAAGACAAGGCTTTAAAGGACCTTGACAAGAGCGTGAGTTTGGAGGGCTCAGAGGCTAACCCGAACACGCTTTCGATGCTGGCTGTTCTCAAAGAGCAACAAGGCGATTTTAAGGCATCGTCTGAGCTATTCAAAAGAGTTGTTCAGTTAGTGCCCAATGAAGCGGCAGCTTATTTCAATTTGGGTCTATCGCTAGGCAAACAGGGCCGTTTATTTGAGGCAGTAAATAATTTTTCTATGAGCCTCAAACTTGATCCCAACATGAAGGAAGCATACTTAAAACGAGCAGTGGCTTACGAATTCTTGGGTGCGACAGAATTGGCACGAAAAGACTTCTCTAGGGGCTTAACCCTGAAAGATGAAACTAGGACGAATTTTACCGATAGAGATCCTTCAAATTTGAACAAAATCAAGGAGACACTGGCGGCAAGCAAACCCTAAAACAAGGGAGTTCACAAAATTTTGTCATCCGAAAGCCAGTGCATTATGGAAAAAGGTATATTCAGGATTCAGTGAAGATGATTCTGATTGTTTGATTGTCTTAAATGTTTTCTTAAAGATTGCGTATCATGAAAGTCCTTCTGGCATGCTAATTAATATTAAAATAATAACAACTTTCATTCTCATAATTTTTGTCGCAGTTTTTTCTCAGGAGGCTTCTTGCCAATCCAACGGTCAAAGTGTGTATACTAAAGCAATAGAAGAGCACTGGCGATGGAACCTTGATGAAGCCATAACGCTTTATTCCAAGTTCATTTCTCAGAAGCCAGCGATTGCCCAACCCTATTTTTTCAGAGGATCCGCCTATCGTTCGAAAGGACTTGACGACCAAGCTCTTGCCGATTTTGAAAAAGCCGTAGAAATAGATCCCAACATGGCTGAGGCCATTTTCAACAAGGGTCAGATTTATCTCAAGAAGAGACGTTTTGAAAAATGCCTCAGGGACATGACAAACGTTCTGGACAAATCGTCTTCGTTCCCGAAGGCTTACAGGATAAGAGGAGAAGCCAACTTAGGACTTTCAAAATTTCAGGAGGCCATTAACGATTTTTCGAAAGCTATTCAAACGGAGCCTAATGATTTTCAAATCTATTTTTTGAGATCTTTGGCTTACCAGAGCCTAAATCAACCTGAGAAAGCAATGGATGATCTGGACAGGTCGCTTCAACTCAACGCTAAAAATCCACTGGCCTGGTTCAGAAAAGGTAATCTGTTATTTGGGTCAAAGGACGCCAAGGCTGCATTATCTGCATATGACAAGGCTATCAGTCTCGATCCCGATAACGCGGAGTTTCATAATAATCGAGGCTTTGTTAATGCTTCTCTAGGCAATCTTGAACTAGCGTTGAGCGACTATTCAAAGGCCTTAGATCTTGAACCGAAGTTTGAAAGGGCTCTGGCTAATAGAGCCGAGACATACTCGCAACTTGGGAAGAATCAGGAGGCTTTTGACGATTATGACGCGTTGGGTAAACTTCTGAAGTCTGATGCGGCAATTCAGGTGGCAAAGGCTGAAATTCTGTTGAGGTTGGGCAAGACTCAGGATGCCATAAATATGCTGAATCAGGCTCTTTCTCTGAAAAAGGACTCTACCGACATCATTGCGCTTCGGGGGCAGGCCTACAAACTTGCTGATAGGTGTGACAAGGCCGTAGAAGATTTTGGGGCAGTTTTAAAGGCTGATCCCAAAGATGTAGCGACTCTTATTGATCGGGGAAGATGTTTCCTGAAACTAAAGCAATTTAAGAAATGCGTTTTAGATCTTGAACTTGCGGTAAAACTTGATTCAAGATCGGCGTCTTCAGAAGTGCTTTATGATCTGGCAATAGCGCACCTGATGCAAAAGAATTATCAGGCGGCAATAGAAAATTTTTCCAGAGTTATAATGCTTTCACCCTCTAACGGATTGGCTTTGGCCAATCGCGGAGTGGCGTTCAAAGACACTGGAAAACTTGAAGAAGCCGCTAGGGACTTCAGAAGCGCTCTGCCCCTTCTGGAAAAACCTTCAAGCAAAGAATACACGGCTAAACTCCTGAACGAAACAGAATTGGCAATCAAGGCCAAAAAACCAAAGACACCACTTCAACTACTGATCGGTGAAAACGTCTTTCCTGAATCTGGCTCTCCATCCGACACCATGTGGTGGTAAACAAATAAATCTGTCATCGACCAAACTTATCATACCATCGTGCTAAAATAGTTAAGGGTTTTGTGTAATGAAACCATATTGGGGGGTTTGGTTTCAGAATTAATCACAAAAATATGTTGGCAACAAATTATAGTCCTTCTCTAAAGTTCTGTCGGAATGGCGCAGGTTTTTGTGTTTTCGTCTTTTCTGTCAATTAGCCACATGAGTGCTTTGCTCAGCCTGTCTATTAGTTGATCTTTGGTTTTGGCATAG
>JBFXII010000279.1:0-4820 GCA_050176095.1 Desulfomonilaceae bacterium | reverse complement strand
AGTTCTTTTTACAAGCAAGAAAGCTCTTAATTTTCTGGACATTTTGAGTTGTCTCGGACCCTCCCGGACGGTCTGACTTCTGAAACGTTGACCGACTTTAGATATCGGCCCTAGGTAAGAATAACATGAAACCCTTTGTAGTCATGAGATCACACAATGATATGCCAATCATTTCTCAAACGCTTCAAAAACTTCATGAGCAGACACAATCCTTCGAGTTATTGTGCCTCGACAACGAATCAGGCGACGGAACAGTTAATGAGTTGAGGAAATACGCTTCTCGGATAGTTAACATTCCTAAAGGAACTTACATTCCCGGACGAGTTCTAAACTTGGGAATGGAATTGTCCTCCGGGTCACATGTTGTTTTTTTAAATTCCGACTGTACACCTCAAAACTCCAGCTGGCTGGAAAATCTCCTGGCCGGTTTCGGTACAGATGAAAACGTGGCAGCGGTATTTGGACGTCAGATACCCCGTCCAGACTGCAAACCATTGTTTGCCAAGGATACGGAAGACACTTACGGAGATGGTAGTCGACAAAAATATTGGCGGCATTGCTTTTCAATGGCATCCTCGGCCATATCGAGGGCAGTCTGGGAAAAGGACAGATTCAACGAACATATACAGTATTCAGAAGACGTTGATTGGACATGGAGGGCTAGACAGAAAGGTTATTCCATAAAATACGTTCCAGAATCGATAGTGACGCATTCTCACAATTACACTCTGAAACAATTCTACAAACGCCATTACGGTGAAGGAAAGGCAGAAGCTATCATCTTCGACTGGACACCATGGGAAAGTTCTATTGTTCGTTATTCATTAGCGCCGTATGCGAGACAGATGCTCAGTGATTGGAAATATTGTTTGCGGAACAGATGTCTCAGCGGAGTCTTTGCTTCGCCAGTATTAAGGCTTTACCAAATGTTGGGCAGACGTAAAGGATTCAAGGAAGGTATTAAGGAGAAGAGCCAATGACCGCTATATACACCAAAGATGGCTCTGAGGCTTTCAATTTAAGACTCGATGAAACTTTGCACAGAATAGCGGATCGGGTTGAGTCCGAAATGGGAGGCAATCTTGTCGCCCTGATTTTAGGAGGAGGATACGGACGAGGAGAAGGTGGTGTCGTCATAGAAAATGGTGAAGAGCTACCTTACAACGATCTCGATTTTACACTGGTCGTCTCCAACAAATCAAATGTCCCATGGAAGAAACTTGATGTTGTGAGCAACGTTTTTGCTAAGGAGTTGGGAATCCATGTCGATTTTAGTAGGCCACTTACCATAGAGGACATAGAGAATTGGCCGAGCTGGCTGATGTGGTACGACCTTCTCAATGGGCATGTTACCTTAAAGGGACCAAAAGGCCTGCTTGAAAAACACGCGCCTGCTTCTCTTAAAGAGTCATTGCCTGCGATCGAGGGAACACGTCTACTATTGAACCGGGGCGCAGGAATTTTGTGGGCATTACGAGTAGTTCGAAAAATTGAAATTGAACCCGATAATGATTTTGTCCGACGTAATTATTACAAATGCGCATTGGCCTTGGGTGACTCTCTACTAATAGCATTCAAGCGCTACACCACTCAATATTTTGGCAGAGATTTGTTGGTCGCTCAATTAGCTTCAGATGAACAAAGGGTCTCAAAGCTCGAATTACTCAGTCACTATGAAGAAGCTCTTAAATTCAAATTTCGTCCGGACTTGGTCTCCAAAAATTCTAAGTCTGAAAAACAGTTGACGGATTTGGCGGCATTGTGGGGAAAAGTCTTCCTTCTTGTCGAAAATGTTCGCACTAATACAAATTGGAAATCACTTGATGACTATGTTGTGTGGAAGGGTATCAGAGAGATAGACCAGCACACGAGCAAAAAACTCCTGAGAAATTTAGTTCGTAACCTCAGCCTGAACAAATTGAGTCTTCGTTATCCGAGGGAAAACTTATATCGAAAACTGCCAGTTCTGCTAGGCCTCGTTAAAGCAGCCCCAATCAACTGGCCTTCAGAATCACAGAAATTTTTGCAGATTTGGGATAGGTTCAACTAAATGAACGCAGAAAACCTCAACGAATATTCGACCGGATTGGGGATTGATCTGGAATCTCTCGAATTGATTCAGGAAAACAAGTACTGCCTGATCCACCTTGCCAAAACTCGGGATGAACGATGTATAATCAAGAAATATCGTGGTCAAGACCCCGCTATGATGCTGATTGAGGCCAAGGCGTTATCTTTCTATCATGAACTTGCCGCAGATGATCCGGAATTGATCGATTCTGGCAACCCTATCGCAAACCCAGAAAAAAATTTGCTCTGCATAGGGTTTGTGGAAGGACAGCCTTTGAGCGATACATTATACTCCGCCCGAAGAAACCGAACTTTACAAGAGAAGTCCCATCGCTATATGCGAATATTAGGCAGGCTGATGAGGACTATTTTTGAAAAAACTCAGCAACCTGAAAAAAATACAGAAACATTAATTTTCGAGTATTTTGATTTTACCTCAAAAAGATTAGAAGAAAATTCTCTTTTAGGGTCAATTTTTTTCAAAGGGTATCAAAAATCTGGCGCCGAACTAGTTGCCAAATTTGTCAAAGCAAAAATTTCGCCGTCATTTGTGCATGGTGATTTTGTTTTTAGAAACATTCATGTAAGCGAAAATCGAGTCGGTTTAATCGATTTTGCCAATTCGCTTTACTTGAGTCACCCCCTGAATGACATTTACAACATGCGGATCGCTCTGGATAACATGTTGATTCCCAAATATTTCAAAAATGACTTGCTCAACAATTTCAGTGATGGTTTTCAACCCATCGAATTTCCAGAAATAGCCCATCAGTTCTACTACGAATATCAACGTCGAAGATGGCTAATGCTAAAACTTTGCCGGTCAAATGTTGAAGAACAGCGAATGAGCCTACATGACCTCAAAGACTGGATTCAGGGGTTGCGAGGATTGGCAACATTCGCCAAACCATACGATTCCACGGTAAAATTTCCATGACTTTAGCTTCTCTGTTAGGAATTTTAACGTTCCTGATAGGAGTGCCATCAGTGGTCTTGACATTGTTTTCGTTTCCACAGCTCCGAAATCCAATGTTGGGGCTTATGACTTTCATGACCTGTTATGTCAAGAAACCGCTGTATCAAGAGATTTTCTTTGTTCCTTACCGGGGTGTAGATCGTGGATTTGGAGTTACGGTTCCGGACCTGTTGTTTTTTGGTTTTTTCATTTGGATAATTTTAGGTGGATCCAAACAAAAAATCATATGGTGGCCATACAACTCGTTCATGTGGGTCTTGCTCATCCTTTTTTCGCTATTATCGCTCGCCGGTTCACCCGTAGCTTATTATGGTTTATTTACATTACACAAGTTTGTCCGTGGTTACATTCTCTACTGGGTAGTAGTCAACCTGGTTCGTGATGACAAGGCTATTCAGGCCATGGTCTATGGAGCGCTCTGCGCAGTTTTATTTCAGACTGGTGTGGTCATTTGGGACAAATATGTCACAGGAGCTGTGGTCAACCGTTCGGAAGGCTCTTTTCCCCACCCTAACACCTTGGCAATGTATGTGGACTTGATCATTCCGATGGTTCTTGCCTTGGTTTTGGCAGGCAAATTCAAGGGTCTGTGGTCAAAGTTGGCTCCTGCTGCAATCATCGGTGGATTAATCTGTATAATTTTCACCAAGTCACGAGCCGCTTTGGTAATTGGAGGAGCTGCCCTGGGTGGTGTTACATGCTTATCAATACTTTTAAAGCCAACAGGTAAGAAAATTGCCCTTGCCATGGTAGGTTTTCTGCTAGTAGACATAATTGGTTTGATAGCCGCGCCCAAAATTATTGAAAGGTTTCAGAAAGCCCCAGAAGCTTCCGCATTAACAAGAATATACTTTAACGAGGCTGCTCGCGCTATGGCCGACAGTCACCTGTTCGGCACGGGACTCAATTCTTATTCCTGGACTTTGGCAAATACCGACTACTATTGGTACGTTTATTCTGATGAGCAGGATGAAATTAAAGACGAGGAAGAGTTTCGTGAAAGTCCGAGGGGGCAAAGCAGATTAGGAACTGCTCACCACATTTATTATCTGTTCGCTGCAGAGATGGGATGGCCCGGAATGGTTGTATTCATAATGTTTATAGGCAAGTACTATTTACACAATATTATACTACTCTTTCGAACCAGAGATGACTACTATCAGGCAATCTTGTTAGGCCTGTTTGTGGGCTTTTCCACATTGCATCTCCAAGGTTTCTTGGAGTGGATATTCCGCCAAACCCAGGTGTTTTACCTATTTTGTGCCCTATCAGGGCTCTTGGTGGCAACAGGCAGGATAATTAAGGAGTCACGGTTAAGGAGCGCCACGTGAGTGAGGCAAAAAATTCGAGTGGGAATGATTCGGAGCAATCTCACACTGTATCAAAAAATAGATCCCGTTATATCCTTATAAATACACTTTCCAGTTATGGTCGGGATTTGGTAGACACCATCGCATTCCTGATTCTCATTCCCTTCATCATTCAAACACTAGGAAAGGAAGCCTTTGGATTATGGTCTCTTATATGGTCATTCTTGGCCATATTCGAGCTAGCTGATTTCGGCTTTGCCGCCTCGGTCATAAAATATATCGCCGATGCCCGAGGGCGGCAGGACACAATGCGCCTGAAAAAGCTAGTCTCCACCCTTTTCTGGATTTACGTGGTCCTTGGACAATAGTCATGATGGGAATAGCGCTGAGTCTATTCTTTTTCAACCAGATCTTTCAGATTCCTCCGGATCAAACGCGTCTTGCTAACATTGTTTTGTTGATAT
>JBFXII010000278.1:0-4823 GCA_050176095.1 Desulfomonilaceae bacterium | reverse complement strand
TTCTATGCCAAAACCAAAGATCAACTAATAGACAGGCTGAGCAAAGCACTCATGTGGCTAATTGACAGAAAAGACGAAAACACAAAAACCTGCGCCATTCCGACAGAACTTTAGAGAAGGACTATAACCTCCCAACGAACATCGAGACCCAGATCTTTCTGAAGGGGTACCGGCTAGTTTAGTCTTTCCGTCATTCCCACCACCCACATAAGTTGAGTTCACATGCACATCTTTGATCCCATTCAATGGCTTGGCGAGTTGATGGAGTCGATAATATTATAGAATGAGCTCTCCAAAGACATTTTTGCAAAATCGTCCACCAAGTCTTCAGGTCCTTCAATTTCTTCGCGAGTGTCAAGCACTATTATTTGCGAGCCAACAAAATGAAACTGCCCGTCAATCTGGGACCATGTAATAATGTCGGTCTTATCAAGCCTCTGCTAGATCACTTCGATCAGTTCCAGAGATAAAGCTTCCATGTCTGAAGAAGCAGCCGGAATCACCTTGGATAACCGTTCAGGCAGGGCTATTTTTGGCGCCGCTGTCTCAGGCGCTTTGAGCATAAGGCTTGTTTGTGTCTCCGATAAGTAACGCAACCGGAAAATTCTGCAATATGTCCCCGACATGCATGACGCCTCTATTGGAAAGCGGTTCTGATGTGACAACATTCCGCCATTCTAACGGCGCCCAATCAGGCATTGTTATCACTGTGTCCTGCCATACTTGTTCTCCAAGAGGAAAATTTCCCTCTTTAACCATAGGGATGAGAAGTCTCGGGGCAATGGCTATTGCCCATTGGTGTTGATAAACTCTGGCAAACGCTATGACATGGTTCTTGAACCGACCGGTGGCCTCCAGGGGCAGATAGGCCCCTTTCTGGAAAATCTCACGGAAATCTTTTCTGGCTTTTAGCGCACGATAGATCAAAAAGAGCTTAATTTTGCCATCTTCTCTCGTGCGAAGGAGATCTTGGATCAGTGCGCCAATGTTGCTATTTTCCTGTTGCCTGATGCTCTCAAGCATTGAGCGTCTTTTTTCAAAATCTACCGCCCTGCGATTGTCGGGGTCGACGAGGCTCAGATCCCACAACTCAGTCCCCTGATAGAAATCTGGGACCCCGGGCGACGCAATTTTTATGAGCGTCTGCGATAGAGAGTTTAGCATGCCGAAATGAGCAACTCTTCTGGTGAATGGAATCAGTTCTTTTAAAAATGCGTTGGTCTTTGAACAGGCCAGGATTTTGTCAACAAATGAAACGTAGGCGTCTTCATAATCTACATCAGGCTTCAGCCATGCAGTGTGAACCTTTGCTTCTCTGACGGCCTTGACAATGTATTGCTTTATTCGTTGTATGAAATCAGGATATTCGGAGTCCGAAAATGGAAAGGCTCCAATCAGGGTCTGGTATAAGAAATATTCGTCATTTCTGTCAGGAACAGCCAATCCCCGGACGCGTTTCTTTTTGCCCCTGTTTTTCTTGATCCACGTTCGAACATTTTTCAGCCAATCCTCCGGTATCTCCGATAACACGTTTATTCTGGCTCGAACGTCTTCACCCCTTTTAGTATCGTGAGTGGAGGATGTGTTTAAGGAGTTTGGCCACAAATCTCCCCTCCTTTTGTTGAAGGTGTGAAAATCCTCGAGTGACACTCCAAATTCATCCGGTCGCCCCCCAACCTCATTAAGTGACACAAGCCGGTTGTACACATATAGTGTCGTATCTTCGACTCCTTTCGCCATGATTGGACCTGTAAATTGCTGGAATCTCATGACAAAGAGGAGCCAGTTCCTCTTTTCTTCATCGGAAACATAATCAGGAAAGTCCAGGAGAAGGAATCTTCGCAGGAACGTAAGGCCATGTAATAGGCCTGGAAATTTAGCTTTTGCCCTATCCACGGCATCCTGAATGTATTTCCTGTCGTTTTCGGACACCACGACATCGCTGATATACGTCCTGTATACGGGGAACAACCCGAGAACTTCGTTCAAAGCCCTTTGAAGCGCATTGAGAGTTATGTCACTTCCATGACGATCGCGACTTGAGATCTCCTTAAGGAGTTGAGCAAGATTATGGACGTCGCTCGCCATGTCTTCCTGGATTATCAGCCGTTTGTTGTTTGTGGCTACATCTTCATACAGGGTCTTCGAACCAGTCACGCTTGAATTTATTTTGGTGAATGCTTGAACATTTTCTTTCTGACAGAACAATCCGTTTGAAAAATTTGTAAAATCATAGCCAGTGGTTCCCTGGACAGGCCAGAAATCTGGGAGATCTTCATTAAGATTTAGTATCTTTTCAACAATGATGTACGTTGTCGGCGCCTTCAATCTCAATTTTTGAAGGTAGGTCGCAGGATCGTATAGCCCGTCTACATGGTCAATTCTTAATCCGGTTACAATTCCTCTTTTAATCAGATCCAAAATGAGACCATGAATATGGTCGAAGACACTCTCTTCTTCCATTCTGAGTGAAATGAGATTGTTTATGCAAAAAAAACGGCGATAATTTATTTCTTCCGCTGCTACTTTCCAAAATGAAAGCCTGAAAAACTGCTGCGAAAGAAGCTCGTCGAGTGAGTTGAAGCTTTCCGGTTTTCCCCTTTCACCATTGAATTCCTTTATGTTTTCATCGACCAACGCTCTTATTGCGGCGTTGGTCTTGTAGAGTTCCCAGATAGAGTGGTGAATCAGTTTTATCTGGTTAAAACGTTCCTCCGGGTCATCGCTCGAAGAAAGAGTCTTCAAGACGTAGAGAATGCCCAGGACTTTGATATAGTCTTGATCATCTTGCGCAAGTCTTCCCTTTAAAATGTTCAAATTCTTAAAAAAATAGGGATATGATTCGATACGCAAAGGGAAAGCCAGATCATAGTAGGTAACCTTGAATCCATCAGGACAATATCTTAGAGATATATCTCCATCCTCAAGGCACTCTCCATAAAACTTGCCCAGAAACGGCGCAATGAGCCTCTTGTTTGGACCGGCAGGCTGATGCCCCCAATCCACGTCGAAGAAGTTAAAATACTGAGAGTTGTAACCATTCACCAGGATATCCATCAGGATCCCATTGTCCGAATCCATCGCCATGTGATTAGGGACAATATCTTGAATCCATCCCATCTTGTTTTTTTCAAGTTTAGCTGAAAGATGTTCAAGATCGGACAGACCTCCTAACTCAGGATTCAATTCATTGGAATCAACCACATCGTAGCCGCTGAGGCTTCCTTTTGCAGCTTTAAAGATCGGAGAAGCGTACATGTCTGATATGCCGAGTTGGGACAGATAGGGGACGACCGAACTCGCAGATTCAAATCCGAAAGAAGGACTGAACTGAATCCGATAAGTCGCTGTCGGATTATTCATGACGAAACTCCCCGATCCTTTTTTCACCTTACGTCTCTATCCCGGGTGTCTCCGGTAAACGAATCCAGAAGTTTAGCGCAAGCATTGTGCAGGCGTGGATCCATTCATGAGCATTTTTATCCCCTGAGGCGGCCTTCTTCTTGAACTCTGTCCAATGTGTGTGAACGATGTTGTAGCAGTTATTTTGGGTTTTCCAGATATTAACTTCGAATGGCAAGGAACGAACAAGCTTTGCAGCCTTATTCAATCTCATCATTGCGGAAAGATCATAAGGTTGTTTCATAAGTTGTTCGGACATATTCTGAACCGCTTCTGCAAGCAGCAATCCGAGAGCTGCCCCATCCAGTGTTGCGCCAGCCAAACGCGCTTCTTCCATTAGAGGCCCCACAATTTCGGGTTCAAGCCCATCTCCTTGAATCACCTGCCTCAGCTTGGCGTTTAAAGATAACTCCGCCGCCAGGGCTAGGCCCTTGGGTAGAGGCATACCGGATGCTTGAAGAAACCGAATGAGGGGGGCATGGTGTTCGTAAATGGAGCTATATGAAGCTTCAGCCTCCCTTAGAGTTGGCTCCATGATCACGTTCAGGATTTTTCGCCGCTCATCGGCAAACAACGAGGATAGGGAGTATGTCGATGTCCCGAAGTGCTTGCCAAGCAAAAGTATGGTCTTCGGGAAGTCAGCAATAGCAAAAGCCTCCGAAATCTCTTTTACAAGAGCCTCATATTCTTTACTCCCCCTATATTCACCCGTTCCACAGGCCATATTGTGGTCACCAAGGTGTAAAACGCCAAAACAAAGCCTTGTGGATGAGCGCGTAACCTTGGAGATTATCTTTGCGCGCCCGACTACCAACTTTGCGCTTCCTACCTGAAAATTGCGGTAATTTTCCATGAGGGTAGAGTACGAATAGATCGAGTTTCGTCCTCCATTATCCTGGAACATTGAGCTTATAGCATAGTGAGCGCCCACGTTTTTTGAGTCGAGCATGGCTGGCCGAACGAATTTATCATAAATTTTACGACCGTTTTTGTGTTCGGGAATGTTGCTCTTAGCAAGTTCGAGTCGTTCGAGAAATTCACGTTCAAAGGAACCATTAAAAAGTTGGTCAGCCAACTGAAGGACCCTGCCGGCATATTGTATGACCTGAACTGTTTCAATGCCGGAAAGTTCATCAAAAAACCAACCACAACTTGTGTACATGAGCATTGCATGGCGTTGCAGCTCCATTAGCTGCAGGATTTTAGTCTGTTCCCCCGAGTCTAGCGGCCGGGTAGCATGACGCTCCAGAAAAGAGCTGATGCGGCTGGGTGATCGATCCAGAATGATATCAATGTAGTCGTTTCGAGCTTCCCACGGATCATTAAGAAACTGTCCGGCCATCGTTTCATAAGCCGGTTCAACGGCGTCTCGAAGACCGTCTAACGCCGCTCGCAGGGGCGCTCTCCATGCCTGATTCCAA
>JBFXII010000277.1:0-4827 GCA_050176095.1 Desulfomonilaceae bacterium | reverse complement strand
ATAGGTCGCAATCCCCTCTAATCGGGTCAATCTTTCCTACTTGTGGGATGGATGGATAAATGTTAGAACAGCCTATATTTGTCGCAATCCCCTCTAATCGGGTCAATCGTTCCTACTCTCCATCTGTAACATATCATTTTTACTTGTCAATATTAAACAAAAGCGAGGACCTGCCGAGATCGTGAACAAAAGTAGTTCACTGCACTTATAAAGAATAGACTTTCCCATATGATTACAATAAGTTATGAACGCGAACACCTCCTGGATGGCTATCAATAAAATCAAGTACTTAGATCTAAGTTGCATTTTTGGCATCCGCCTCGCGAATCTTGACTTACCTAGCTCATACAACAACTACGTCATCCTCTTCCCGTACAAAGCCTGCTCCGCTAATGTTTATGTTTTTAACACAAGCTGAGCACAGCGAGTAGTATCGGACGCTATCCTCTTCCCAGTCAATAATTTTTTCAATTTCCTGTTTCATCTTGAGAAAACGCCGATCATCAAGACGGCATTCGAAAACGCTTTTCTGGACTCTTTCTCCAAAATTTTTCATAAGTTTGGCTATTTGTAGACGTTTTCTGTCATCAACTATATCGTAAGTTACGATCATGAACACAATTATCACCTCATCAAGAAGGGGCTATATGCCGATTCTTCCATTACACACCTTGAAAACATCCGGATTTGCTCGAGAATTATGTCGCGGTAAGTCAAGCGATGGCCTCTAATAGGATAGAGCGTTTTTCTGTTGAGCTGATCCTCAAAGATGGTCACAAACTTCTTCATACCTTCATGTTTCAGGAAAATGGGGTATTCGTCTCGGACCGGTTCGGGATCGGCAAAATCAAATGCTGCGGGTTCTTTTTCAGCCGTTAAGTAAAAATCCGTGTTTTTAATAATGCCGGAATTGATCAAGTAAAGAACGGCTGAATCAACGAGTATTGGACGAAATTCCTCCATCAAATCGAGGACCAGGGATGGGCGACCGTATTCGGGGGTGTGCAGGCAACCCAGATAAGGATCCAGACCCACTACGTTTACCTGTGTGTGGATGGTGTTGGCCAAGAGTGTGTAGCCGAGGCTGAGCAAAACGTTTATGGGATCTTTAGGGGGTCTTCGGTTCCTACCGTCAAATTTTATATCCCTGGCTTTAACCAGTTCGCCGAAACATCCGAAATAAGCCGCAGCGCCTGCTCCTTCCAGACCCATCAGCTGTTCGTTATCTGCAGCCGCACCAACCTGTTCGGCCATGCGTCTCAAACGGGTGAGAGCAGTTGTTATTTTCTCACTAGCCAGATCCTGGTTCCTTCTTCTTAACAATACCCTGCAATTATTCAGTTTGCCTTTAACATAGGATCTAGCCATGGTTAATCTGAATTCTGCGTCATCTATCTTCTTGAACTGATTCCGACGCAATTCGACGTTTTTCCCTAATTCAGCGACCAAGCGGCCACGATATTTTCCGTAGTATGACAGAAATACCGTGTCAATTCCTTCGCGCAAAAGAAACGCTATCATTTGGGGTGACAAGTTAACGTTACCCATCAGGGCGATTTGTTGAACTTTGAAAGCATGTGTCCAGTGGAGGGTGGCGCCTTTCTTGACAACCAGAATGCGGTCCCCTTGCTTTACTAACGACGAACCCTGTTCTGTCACGTATAAAATTCCCAAATCGGGGCTCCAAGGAACATGAATAATAACGCCAGCCGAACATGATTTCGATGGCATAGTTGAAATTTAAATTTTTAAATTTCGAGACTAAATGAAGTTTTTGTTCCCGGCTCCTTGCGCATTTTTATTTCACCCAGGGGTGTCTGGGCCGAGTTAACTCCGGCCTCATCGAAGAATTCCTCTAGCTTCGCCTCATATTTGCTCAACAGCAGCTGAGTCTCTCGAAACTGTTTGCGCAGTTTAATATAATCCTGTACCAGGTTTTGAAACTGAAGTGAGTCTACTGTAATGCCCAGAGGGGTCATTTTTGTGGCGCTGGAGAGGCCCCTAATATGAATGACTGGCGTGGGATAGAGATTTACCGCCAAGTCAAATGCGCAATTACATGGAAGCGCTGAAGTTATATCCGGGATCCTGAGGCGGATCTTGGGGCAGCTTACAGGGTTTCCCTTGAGTTGCGATTTCATAAACAGCGATGGGTCGGCATTCGAGCATCGCTGAAAGATAGTATTTACCGCTTCGGGCCCGTGTTTGAGATGACCGACCGTGTGAATCAAGACAAGGGTTTCGTCTTTAGACAGGATCCCGGTCTGGTTTACCTTGTCCACTATGTGCCTGATCACAGGGCACTTGAGCATCAGTAGCTGGAATTCCGGATCGCGATCCATGTCATAAGGCTGCTCAAGTTCGCGCGGCAGACGCCCACTACTCGCTACATGATTTGCTTCATCAGGATCGAATGGGACATCATCGGCAGATGGAGAATGATTTGGGACCTTTGGTTGAATCCCAGACGGGGCGTTAAGCCGTTGAATGGTGGCATATATTGACCGTTTTGAAGCTTTTTGAAGCGAGTGCAGCAAAGCCAACTGATCTGCATAGGGCTCGGCGTTGGGCGATACAAATAACGATCTTTTTCCGGTTTTCCTGTGGATGCCCAGAGGGAGTTTTATCAGATTTCCCAAACCGCCTGATTTTACAGTGGTTTGTTTGGGGAAGACTTCAACGGTAATATCCTGAGGCATGGGATTGATTTGAGCGATAAGCAAATCGCCGCATTTTTTAGCAACTCCTGCTGGAATCGGAGACTCCATGAAGACCCACACGTGATACCCCTTAAAACCCGAATCTTCCATGTAGGCCGGGATGTCATTTGAGGCGCAAATATCGAGCAACCTGCATCCAAGGCCGAGAACACGCCTCATCAGGTTGGCCCAAAGCCTTTCACTTGTGATGGCCTTTTTCAAGGCAAATTTTGCCACATCAAAATCAAAAGCCATGAAATTGACTGTATTGTCCAATCGGACTGGATATGATCCGATGGTAAAATTGCCCAAGATGTGGTTTTCCGCAACTTTCAGGTTGAGAGGTTCGTTCACAGGGGTATATCCCGATTCACCGGTAGGGCTCAACCATTGCCGCGCATAAACTCCCTCCCTGGAGGCAAAAAGGTTACAGAAGGTTATGAGATCATGTTTAGACGGAACAATTGTCTGACTTGATGCTGTATCCTCAAATTCTGATTCATCCTTGCTCTCAACAAAACTCATGTCCCTAATAAACGCCTTGAAACGATCATCCTGCGTCCGTTCCAGCGCTGTCTGATAAACCTGAAGCGCATGGTCAAACTG
Source organism: Desulfomonilaceae bacterium (assembly GCA_050176095.1). Lineage (GTDB taxonomy): Bacteria > Desulfobacterota > Desulfomonilia > Desulfomonilales > Desulfomonilaceae > CAITZA01. The sequence continues at coordinate 1,522 of JBFXII010000277.1, read as the reverse complement.
CCTGGCTTCCTTGAAAGCGTTCGCAAGTTGTTCGTAGAATTCAGGCCTATCGGGGTACCGTTCTATCAAACGGCTCAGGGTCTTTGCCGCCCTCAAAGGCTGCCCCATGTCGAGATATATTTCAGAGAGCTTTTGGTAGGTGTCGGCCCTTTGTGGAGCGTCCCTGATGGCCAGATTTAGTTCCAACGCGGCCTGATCGGTTAAACCAAGATCTTCCAGCACAGTCGCCCACCCCAGGTGAAGGCCTTCATTAACGGTCTGTCGTGTTTCACGTTCTTGCGCTATGGATAAAGCTTCATCCAATAATCCTGATTCCATTGCAGCTTTAGCTCGCTCAAGAGATGCGTCTGGAGACATGGTTATTTCCCTCTAAACATGGAGATCTTCATATTCCAGTTATCCCAAGATCCTAACTTGCATTTGTGCTGGTTGTTTAATCAACAATTAACCAATATAACTTTTTTCATTTGAGAAACGAGTTGGTCGAGTTCATGTTTCAGTGTCCTAGGAGGCTTAGGATCCTTCCGTATTCCAGCGTGATTGATATCATTGCGCAAGGGCAAGATCTTGCTAAACATGACCAACAGCTCCGGTTTTTGCCTGAATATTTCATAGGGAGGTTCCTGAATATCCAAAGTCACTTTGACCCTGCTTTTTCTATCCTGTTCTTTCTGCCACATTTTCACATCATGCTTAATCAACCCTTCAATTCTCTCGCGTTGATCAAAGTCATACGGGTCTACCTCTAGCCAAGCACAAACCTGACTGATCATGAATTCACGCAGAATCGTATAGCCTTGTTGAACAAGATAGTGCTCCAAACACCACTCCACGGCTTTCAAGCCGTCTTCTACCGCATGGCCGCTAAAAACCTGAAGCCGATCTTCCAGTTGTTCTAAAAGGGGAACTAAAGCAGGAGATATTTCCGTGCTCTTGGCCATCTTAATTGAATCTTTGAGGGTCTCAATGGAGTGGTTAATGATCTTCCCCCTGCATGTGGATATTGCTCCATTGAAGTTTTCTATCGCCGAAGCGATTCGCGCCATAGCATCAGCGCCATCATCTTGTGCCTTTTTTGTTTTTCTGATGAGTTTAGCCTTCTTTCCCGTTAACCTATAGACCATTGTGCCATCACCGGATTCCAAGAACCTTTCAATTGCTGTCGCCCAATCCAGCAGTTCATCAAAAGCCGACAAGTCGAAAACAGGAACAATCCTCTCAGATACGGGCATTCTTTGAACTTCCGACAGGTTGCCGAGAGATTCCATGGCGCCGTAGTAAATTCCTCTAAGTGATACATTCCGGACCACTTTAGCGTAATTCAAGATAACCATTACAAGCATGGGAATTGATCTAAAGGAGTGGGTGATATCAAAAACAATTTCGTCACATTGTTGCAGCTGAGAAAAAATGAGGTTAAAGATAGACCATATTTCTTCGATCGTCTTACCTTCAGGGATCCTGATGTTTTCAATTGATGGTTTGAAACAAAGGGCTTTCAGTCGTGACCTCAATCCTTGTT
>JBFXII010000276.1:0-4836 GCA_050176095.1 Desulfomonilaceae bacterium | reverse complement strand
AACGCTGGGAGTTCAGTATTTAGGAACTCAAGGCTTGCCCAACATTATCATGCTCATTGTGGCAGCCATTTTACTTTACCTTGCCATTAGGAAAGGTGTGGAGCCACTACTGCTACTACCGATCGGATTTGGATGTGTGTTGGTAAATTTACCTTTAAGCGAATTGATGGAAGCCGGCGGAGTATTACGTTTCTTCTATGATATTGGTATTGCTACGGAATTATTTCCGTTGCTCATTTTCATCGGGATCGGGGCTATGACAGATTTTGGTCCTTTGCTGGAAAATCCCAAAATACTTTTTTTCGGCGCGGCCGGACAATTTGGAATCTTCTTAACGTTGATCCTAGCTCTTCTCTTGGGTTTCACGCAACTCGAAGCCGTATGTATAGGTATCATTGGAGCATGCGACGGGCCGACATCAATTTATGTCACATCACAGTATGCGCCGCATCTACTGGCTCCAATTTCTGTAGCCGCGTATTCTTACATGGCTCTCGTCCCAATTATCCAACCGCCTATAATGAAATTCCTGACAACACAGAAGGAACGCACTGTACGGATGCCTATGACCCAGAGCTCGGTATCCAAGACAACCAAACTGTTATTCCCGATTGTTGTTACACTCGTGACCGGTTTGATAGCCCCAAAAGGCCTTCCACTTATGGGAATGATAATGCTTGGCAATTTCATGAAAGAGAGTGGCGTCGTTGAGAGGCTTTCAAAGTCATCGGAGAATGAAATAGCCAACATGGTCACTTTATTCTTGGGACTGGCGATCGGCGGAACTATGGAGGGTCATGCATTCTTAAAAGCTGAAACGTTGTTGATTTTTGGATTGGGCTTTTTAGCTATATCCCTTGACACAGTCGGAGGTGTGTTACTCGGAAAACTAATGTACGTTCTCAGCGGTGGAAAGATTAACCCCCTTATCGGCGCAGCAGGTATATCAGCTTATCCCATGGCCGCTCGAGTGGTTCAGTCGCAGGGCATGAGATATGACAAACGCAATTTTCTGTTGATGTATGCTATGGGCGCAAACACCGGTGGGCAGGTTGGTTCGGTTATGGCAGCGGCTATCATGCTGTCCGTGTTGAAAGGCATGGGCCTTATCTAAATGGGATTCTGTTCTGTTTAATGATCGGATTTACACAACAAAGCCCGGGGAAAGAATTTTTCTGCCGGGCTTTAATATTATTTCATGAGAAGGCGCTTGAAATCAGGATAGTGTCCTGGGACACAGCTTTTCCATTTTGAGGGCCAGATTGGAGTCTATGTCGCAGCTTCTAGCAGATTTCAGACGAACCACCCCATAGCCCTTCTGGCGATAGCGCTCATCATCATGCATCACGATCGCCTTCGGTATGAACTTTAGCTGAAAACCTGAGTCAAAAAGTTTACGCGAGAAGGACACATCTTCACCCTGATAAAAGCCTAGGCTGTCATTCCATTGGTGTTCTTGAAAAATGAAATCTTTATAAATACCATAACCACCTGTAACATATTGACATTTATCGAAAGTCTCGTCATAGGTTCGAAGAAACGTATAATTTTCTATGATGTTAACCCAATCACAGTATCGTGATAGGTCGGGATTCACAATTATACCTGTGGCGAGGTCAAAGTCGTCTTTCACCTGTTCCACCGCTAAGGCCCAGTTGGGATGAAGCAGAAAATCGTCGTCTAAACTTACAAACTTGTTGAATCTTGCATTCTTGGCCAAAACATTTCTCATGGCTCCTAATCTGCCCTCAGCCGCAGCCTGCTCCATAGGAAAAAGACTAACCCCTTCCTGGCTTTTTAGGACATCTACTACACCGGCGACTAGAATTTCAAATCGATCCTGGCCAATTCTTTGAAATCTTATGGAATCAATTAGTTTGAAAAGCTTTTCGGGGCGTTGACCATTTGTAATAATCCCGAAGCTGAAACCTTTGGGTTTTATGGAAGTTCTGGTCCTTCGAGCAAAAGTGGGGGGCAAAGCCTTACCAAACTCATTGAGAAGGTCGATGCGAGTTGATAGGGTTAAAATTTCGAGCCTATGAATGGCGGCAATATTCTCCTGCATTTCGTTGCGCAGCAACTCTATCTCTTCTCTGAGATCGCATAACTCTGAGTTGCTTAACATGCCAGGGCTGATAGTCATTAAATTTTCATTTTTGCCAGATCCATTGGAATTCTTTTTCTTGATCTGCTCCAGCTCTTTTTCAAGCTCCCCGACCTTCTTTTTCAGACCGGACAACTCAGACCCATCAACCCTGGAATCAGCGCGAGAATCAACTCTTTTAAACCAAGAGCCCAGCCTGTTCACTAAGCTTGGACTAGACATCTAAGACCTCCTCAAATATCATGCCCCAAATCAACATACTTTGACGTTATGACTTTCTTCCAAATTTATTGTTCCTGCAAAGTCTAATTTTTTAACAATGTTTTCACGAACTAAGACGTTGTCTTTGTTGCTAAATAAAAACGTCCAATTTTAAAGTTCAATAATTTTTATTTCAAGCTATTTTTGTATGTTACAAACGTTATCTCTCAGAAAGGATCTTTTTGAATCTCACAAGAGGCTGCGCCCCCACAAGCTTCCTGACACCGTTAATAATAAAAGTGGGAACGGCGTTTATTCCTAACTCGGCGCCTTCTTGGCGCGCTTGTTCTAACCTAGCCAAATATTTACCTGAATTGAGCGCCTCATGAACAAAACTTTCAGGTATCTGTGATTTCTTGGCCACCTCTACAACCACTTCGATCCTTCCAATATCTAAAGCATCAACAAAATAGGCCTCGAAAATATTTTTGTGATACATGCTATATTTTCTGAGGTCTTTGGCCAATTCTCCGACCTGTAAAGAAATTGACGAATTAGATATAAGGCTAAAATCTCCGAATCTTATACCATATTGCTCAGATTTCGAATTCAGTCCGGCTCGAAATTTGCCAAGGTTTAGCTCGGGAAATTTCTCTGAAATCGCAACACCCTCTTTGGGAGTTTCAGGATGAAGTTCGTAGCTCACCCACTCCTCCTCAAAATCAAATTCTCTCTTTAATGTTTCGACAATGCCCATGCCGATGAAACAGAAAGGTCAAACATAGTCTGAAAATATTCTAATCTTCATTTCTTCTTCCTTTAACGGGATTTCTAATGGTTGGTAAATGATTCACATCCCTCTCTGGCGATCAAATCTTTTTCTACCATATCCCAAAGGCAATGCCTTTGTGACAAACTGAGTCCATAGCGTCTACAGAACCCGTCAAACAATTTGGGTATCATACGTATGCCTTCTTTGGAAACATTTGCCAGCTGGAAATTCCAGTAAACAGAGCGCACTTGAACAAGCTCTGATTTTGAGAGATCGGGGTCAGAGGTTAGTAAACTCTTGTCACTAATTTTAATGGCTGCTTCTAGCTGTTCCTCGTAATTCTTGACGGAGGCCTGGTCACTATTTTGAACCAGTCTGTATTTGTATAGATATTCGGGAATCATATGTGAGTTTTCAACCTTGGAAATTCTAACCCATAAATCATAATCCTGCGCGTACCTCAGGGTTGTGTCATATTTACCCAACCGCTGAACAGCGGATTTTTTCAAAAGCATTGACCCGTGAGCATAGTTGTTATGGAATTGAAGTCGCCAAAGTCTATAAAGAGGATCCTTTATCAGGGCCTTGGATCTAATCAATTGGTCTTTTTGATCAATGATTTCAAAATAGGTTCCCACCATATCAAGTTTTTTATTGTGACTAACTGCCTCGATTTGTTTCTCTAAACGTGTTTTTTCACTTACATCGTCAGAATCCATCCTGGCTAAATAATTACCAGAAGCCATATCTATCAAACGATTAAGAGTCCTGGTCAATCCCCTGTTTTTTTGTTTTAAAAAGACAATTCTCTTATCATTAAAACTTTCGACAATTTCATCAACCCGTTCCGTGGAACCATCATCGATAATAAGAAACTCAAAATCCGAATGGGTTTGCTCCAATATGCTCTTGACAGCAGCCCGGAGAAACCTTTTCCCATTGTAGATTGACATGATGACGGTTAATGTAGGTGATGACATTTTGGCGGCAGTCATTAAGATCAGATTAACAAAAAAAAGTTATTCAAGAGAGTACAACAAATTTAATTAAGCAATTCATCAAGAACGTTGCATTCCATTTCTACTATCTTGTCTAAAGCATAATGATCAACGACATAATTCCTGGCATTTCTGGCCAATGAATTAGCCAAATCTTGATGGTCCAGAAGGTACTCGATCGATCTACTTATTTCTTCATATCCATGTCCGCACAAGATGCCGTTCTTTTGATTTTGTATGATTTCTCGTATCCCGGGTGAATCACACCCAATGACAGGTGTCTGGCAGGCCATAGCCTCTATGAGCGACTTTGGATGACCTTCGTATAACGATGGAAGCACGAAGATTGAAGAACTGTTTAGATGGTAAGGCAATGCAGAGTTTGGTAAATTCCCCATCCAGACGACCTTGTCACTCAAATCCGAAAACCTGACGGCCAATTCCTCTCGTTGAGGACCGTCTCCAATAAGAATTAGTCGTACTTCTAAGGGTCTGATGGCTTCAAAAAGCGAGACCAAATTTTTTTCGGGAGCTATTCGACCTACGAAAATAATCTGTTTGGGATCCTTTTGGCATTTGAGTGGCTTGAATCTATCAGTGTCAACATAATTAGGAATTATTCTAATTTTGCCCTCGCATTCAGGCAAACGTCCAAGAACATTTCTTTTCATTTCCTCAGTAGTTAGACATATGACATCAGCCTGAGAAAATACCATCCTTTCAACTCTATTAGCCTCTAAAGACTTGTCCGAGTTTGCCCC
>JBFXII010000275.1:0-4869 GCA_050176095.1 Desulfomonilaceae bacterium | reverse complement strand
ACCATGATGAGACTCGACGAAATTTCCTGAACCGAACCATCCGCATCAAGCTGCACAGTTGCGTCCTTGGCAAAAACAACAGTCTCTGGATCTTTTTCTTCTATCTGAAAGGCCATTGATTGAGCAATGCCCAGAAGTAGATGACGATCCGGTTTCACCCTCGATTTAGGAATGTAGACTTCAAAATGCCCATCTTGTTCCATCGTGATGACAAGTTGAAGGTCTTTTTTTAATAGTGGGTTATTGATTTCCGGAGTGATTCTGAGTTTCATTCATTAATTATACACCAATTTTATAAACAAGTTAAGCCAATATATCAATTCTTAGGTTCAATAATCTTTAACGTTTCTTGGTGCGAAATACTTCCGACAGCAGAACAGTGGTAGCGCTGGTAACGTTCAAGGATTGGACTTTACCGCAAATTGGTATTCTTACTAGCATGTCACATTTTTCCCGTGTTAAGCGTCTAACCCCTTTACCTTCAGAACCAATTGCGAAGACTATCTTGCCGGTAAAATCGATACCAAAGATATCAGTCCCTTCGTCGCAATAAGCCCCATATATCCAAAATCCCATATCTTTTAATTGATCTATTGCTCTGGCCAGATTTCCCACCTGACAAACGGGTATATGTGCGCTAGCCCCTGCCGAGGCTTTTTCAGCCGATGCCGTAACCGCGACAGATCTGTCACGCGGCAGTATCACAGCCTTTACACCGAAGCACTCTGCGCTCCTTAGTATACCACCCAAATTCTGTGGGTCCTGAATCTCGTCTAAGACTAACACCACACCATCGCCGTCGCTGAGACTGTCCTCTAAATCTTCTAAGTCCAGATATGGAAATGGCCCTACTCGGGCCAATATTCCCTGATGCTGAGCCTGACCACAAAGCGCTTGGAGTTCCGGCAGGGAGACTGAACGAAATCGGACGTTCTCATTAGCCAAGAAATCTTTAGAGCTCTTTTGGATTGAAGATCCCTCGAGCACTAGCACTTCGTGTATTTTTCTTCGCTTTGCTTTTATCGTCTCTAGGACCGGGTGAATGCCATAAACGATTTGGAATCTAGAGTTGATATGGTGTTTTCTGTTCAATCTTTCTTGGTTTCAACCACCAAATCCGGATTATTTTTCTTTTCTTCTCCTCCTGGTAGCCTGGAGGCTATCTTTCCTGAAGCTAGCTCTCGAAGGGACATAACAACTTCTCTGTTGTCCCTGTTTCTCACCAAGAGAGGGGCGCCCCGTTTTAGTTCCTTGGTTCTTTTTGATGCAAGAATAACCAGAGCAAATCTATTCTCTACTTTTTCCAAACAATCTTCTACTGTTACACGCGCCATAATTACCGCCTATTCTATGTTTTGGGTCTGTTCTCTTATTTTCTCAACTTCAGCCTTCATGTGTACAACATGATTGGAAATATCCGTCGAAGCCGACTTTGATCCAAGGGTATTAACCTCTCGATGCAATTCCTGCAAGAGAAAATCTAATTTTCGTCCTAGAGGTGAACCTTCTCTTCCAAAAGACTGGAATTGTTTGACATGGCTTTCAAGCCTAGTGAGTTCTTCAGTTATATCAGATCTCTCCGCAATCAGGGCCAATTCCTGAATCATCCGATCGTCATCCAGCTCCAATCCGCCGGTAAGATCTTTGACTCTTCGCTCCAGGCGAATTCTCGCATCCTCTCCGATCTGGTCAACCAACGGAGCTATAGCATCAATCGATTTCCTGATGCTTTCCAGTCTCATTTCAATGTCTTTCCACAGCGCTGCCCCCTCTGTCCGACGCATCTCCTCCAAGGACAACATTGCCTGACGAAGACATTTCTCTACCGTAGGCCATTCATGATCGAAACTCTCAAGGCGATCCACAGGAACCACTATTTCCTTGAGACTTAGCATGTCGGAAACAGTTATGTCTCCTTTGAGACCAAGCTTATCCTTTAGATCTAGAAGCATTCTATGAAATTTTTCCGCCAGTTCATAATCAAGCATCACATCAGTAAAACCGGTTCTACCACCGGACCTCAAAACTAAAATTTCGAATTTCCCTCGATGTGATGTCTCAGCAATTATTTTACGAATCTGCGGTTCAAAGGAATTGTAGCTCTTGGGCACTCTGATAAAGATATCGAGAAACCTGTGATTGACTGCCCTGACCTCCGTTACGATCTCAACATCGTCCAGGGTTGCAGAGAATCGACCAAAACCCGTCATGCTCTTGACATATCCGTTCAAAGATTCAACCCCACTAATTTGCATTTGTAATTCTCTCTGATATTGTTAAGGATTTCTAGCATGTATGGATCCGAGTAATCTGGATATGTCCATTCCAAGGGCCTAAAGGACCCTCTTCTAAAAATAAGTGTTAGATCTGCAAAAATTCCTTTGTCCAAGTATATCCTATGAGCGTTGTTCTTACCAGTGGCCAAAACAAGGTTACCCAGCGTCAAAATTCCCGGGTCCAGATTGAATATTCGGCAATTATCAGCCATATGACGATTTTCCAGTTCGTTGGTGGTGAGCTTCACTCGCCAAAGTTGATTTCTATCAATTAAATCATGGAAGATCAGTAAGAAACGGCAAATTCCTGCGCCAAGTTCCTTATCGTAATAATTTGTGTAGCCGAATTCTATCGGCCCAATTTCTTGCTCAATTTCCCCAAACTCCTTTTCCAGATCTCGCCTCACTAAGGACACAGGATCATCAAGAGATGAAAGCATACTCACTATCAAACAAGCGGGCTCAGGAATTTCTGGCTGACTCAAGGATCCCTCATCTCACCGTGTAGAGAATCTTAATAAACAAGCAATTGATTGAGAGCATTAAACAAAACTCAAAAACCTGAGAAGGCTTGCTGTTCGAAAATAACGCCGTTTCAGACGGGGACCGTATCCAAACTACAGCATAGTCTTTCGAGTGTTCATACAGAATCACCAACCAACTCGCTATACTTTTCGAAGTTTTTCCTGCTCCTCTTCAGAGGTCTTGCAATCTATGCAATGGGTGGTCACAGGTCGCGCTTCCAATCTCTTAAAGTCTATAGGCTCACCACACACGTCACAAAAACCAAAACTGCCGTCTTCTATTTTTTCAAGCGCTTTTCTGATCTTATTTATAAGTTTCCTTTCCCTATCCCTGATTCTGAGTTCGAAATTTCTATCAGATTCAAGAGAAGCTCTGTCTGTGGGATCTGGAAATGAGCATTTACCCTCGTTATCTGTCATTTCATCTACAGTTCTGCCAGCGCCTCTAATCAATTCATCAAGTTGCTTTTGGAGAATCCCCTGAAAATAATCCAGATCCTCTTTGTTTAACTTCATCATGTTCCTCCAATGACCAATCCTGATACGATCACGACCAAGATTCCAAATATCAATGGCTTAAATACGAGTTTCTCTGTTTCTAGTTAAGCAAGTTTTAAATCGATTCTCAAACTGCATCCAAGATCTTGACAGTTCGCACGGTCAGCTTGTGAAGCGGATTTGGCCTCTTCCTAATAGATCATGCAAATGAATGACTCCCCTAAGAGATCCATTCTGTATAACGGGCAAGGCCGTGATAAGTTTGTTCTCCATCACTTCAAGAGCTTCGGCGGCCTTTCTTTCGGGATCGATAGTGAGAGGATTTTGGGTCATCAGGTTTTTAGCTTGTCGAGAGAATAGTCCTTCCTGAATTTGCAGCGCTCTTCGCAAGTCTCCGTCCGTGATAATCCCCAGGAGGTTGTCATCCGAGACTACAAGTGTGAATCCCAAATTCTTCTCATTAATGCTTTCAAGAACTTCGTCCATTGTGGCTTCAGGTTTGACTTGAGGCGCTGAACGGCGGTCAAGCATCATATCCTTGACCTTGAGATTGAGTCTTTCTCCCAAACTACCACCGGGGTGACTTCTTAGAAAATCTTCCCTATTGAAGCCTCTTCGTACCATAAGGGCAATAGCCAAGGCATCACCTAGGGCCAGAACAGCAGTAGTGCTTGCGGTAGGGGCCATGTTTAAAGGACAGGCTTCTCTCTCCACCCGGCAATCTAAAGTAACTTGAGCCATTTTTGCCAATGTAGATGACATGACTCCTGTCATGGCTATGACCTTTACACCTAGTTTTCTGATAGTAGCCGCCAACGACGTAATCTCGGTAGTCTCACCGCTATTAGATATCGCCACCAAAACATCATCCCTGCCCACTATTCCTAAATCGCCGTGTAGACCTTCCACAGGATGAACGAAAATTGCAGGTGAGCCGGTGCTAGTAAGCGTGGCTGCTATTTTCCTGCCGATGAGACCTGATTTACCAACTCCGGTAATTATTATTCGTCCTCGAATAGCATAAAGCAGGTCAATACAACGCTCGAACCTTTCGTCCAAGGCCTCTTTGACTGTCCCTATGCCCTGTATCTCCAGATCGAGAACCTGTATGGCAATTTCAAGTGACGTTCCATTCATTTTATAGATGCCTTGTAATAGCTTCTTTCACCAAGTCAACAGCCCATTTTACTTTTTGTTCATTTTCTCCCTCAGCCATGATACGGCACAGTGGCTGAGTCCCTGAGTATCGAACCAGTATTCTTCCTGAGGCGCCCAATCCTACTCTACATTCATCCATAACCTTCTTAATTTGAGGCACGCTTTCTATATCTTTGCGGCATGTCACCTCGACATTTTCCAGCACCTGAGGAAACTTGTCTACCAATGATGCTAGTTCAGACAGTTTCTTACCTGTCTGTTTAATTACTCTGAGGACTTGTAGGGCGGATAATATGCCATCACCAGAAGTGTTGTGATCCAGGAATATCAGGTGCCCAGACTGTTCTCCTCCAAAATTTAATCCTTCCTCAAGCATCTTCTCGACCACAAATTTGTCACCAACCTGAGTTCTC
>JBFXII010000274.1:0-4875 GCA_050176095.1 Desulfomonilaceae bacterium | reverse complement strand
ACACCTGAAAACATTATAAGTCAGTTGTTCAGGACTAGCAAACCGGTTATCAAACCGGCGGCTTTGATTTTTTCGGATCAAAACCCTGAGCTTTTCGACAAAACTTTTTTTCAAAAGTATATGTTAGCCCCTGTATTGGCTGGTGATGAAACCATAGGGCATGTTGTTTTACTAAAATCAAATTCCGGTTTTTCAAGCAGAGATTTCCAAGCCCTCAAGAGATTGGCTACGTTTTATGCGGTTGGGTTAAGACGCCGAAAAGATGAGCAAGCCCTTCAAGCCAGTGAGCAGAGGCTGGAGTTGGCCTTAATTGGCGCAAATTTGGGAACATGGGATTTGAACTTGATCACTGGAGAAGTAATCATTAACAGCCGGTTAGCGGCCATGCTTGGATACGATTTAGACGAGATTGGGCCTAGTGTAATTCGATTATTAGAATTAATTCATCCGGACGATGTTCAACAGACCAGAGAGCTATTTGAACTCCATCTTTCGGGACAGACTCCATTCTTTGAGGCCGAATACAGGATGTTTTCAAAGACTGGAGACTACCTCTGGATTTTGAGTCGTGGACAGATCGTAGAGGTGAACAAGGATGGCAAGCCGATTAGGGCTGCCGGAACTTATCTCGATGTAACTGAAAGAAAAGCAATAGCCCAGCAGTTGTCCAATCGCGATCGGTTGCTCGAATGCGCTGCTGAAATATCTCGCGATCTTCTTACATATTATGAATTTGATTCAGCAATAGGGACAGTGTTGAGTCGACTTGGACAAACCACCAGGGTGGATAGAGTTGCCATTTTTGAAAATCATAAAGCCCATGATGAAGACGAATTTGTCATGAGTCTGCGATACGAATGGGTAAGGGACAACATTTCGGAGCAGATAGACAATCCTGATCTTCAGAATGTCTCATATAGCGCATCATTGCCCAGATGGTTTGAGACACTTTCCAATGGGAAGAGTCTTGATGGTCTTATTAGAGACTTTCCACTAATTGAGCGGGAGATTCTGGAACCTCAGGAAATAATATCCATGTTAATGGTTCCGATAATAATTCAGGGTCGTTTTTGGGGAGTTATAGCTTTTGAAGACTGCACATCCGAGCGGACATGGGTGGAGAGCGAGGTATCAATTTTACAGGCTACCGCTGGGAATATAGGAGACGCCATAGAACGGGAAAGGACTCAACAGCGTCTTAACAATTCTCACCAACAATTTCTGGCGGTCATGGATGGGCTCGACGCGTTCGTGTATGTGGCTGACATGTCGACTTACGAAATTCTGTTCGTAAGTCGGCAGCTTGAAAATATTTATGGTAAGGATGTCATTGGAAAGACTTGTTGGCAAGAGCTTCATCCGGACCAGAATGGTCCGTGTCCGTTCTGCACAAATGATAAGTTGGTCGACCAACATGGCAGACCCACCGGTGTCTATGTGTGGGAGAGACAAAATCCCAAAACCGGTCAGTGGTTGGGGATTAGAAACAGAGCAATAGCCTGGCCGGATGGCAGGATTGTCAGGCTGGAGGTGGCCCAGGACATCAGTGAAATTAAAGAGGCCGAAAATCGTTTGAGGAAAGCCAATGAGTTCCAGAAGCTTCTCCTTGCGACGGCTGCCACCGCAATATTTACCGTTGATGCCAACAAAATTGTTACAAGTGTCAATGACGAATTTGAGATTATCACCGGTTATGCCTCAGAAGAAGTAATTGGCAAACCCTGCCTGTCTTTCGGGGAAGAGCCTTGCACTAACAAATGCGGATTGATTGAGATGTCGCTTGGAGAGAATATCTCCAGAAGTGAATGCACAATCAGGGCAAAAAACGGCCAATTACTGACAGTGCTGAAAAATGCCGTGTCGTTGAATAATGAGGCGGGAGAGTTTACGGGAGCCATAGAATCTTTTGTTGACGTAACGGAACTGATCGAAGCGAAAAAAGCAGCAGAACAGGCTAGCAGATCCAAGAGTGAATTTTTAGCGAAGATGAGCCATGAAATCAGGACGCCGATGAATGGTGTGCTGGGTATGACCGAATTAGCCTTAAACACTGCGCTGACCGAAGAGCAGCGAGAGTACCTTGAAACTTCACACGCCTCGGCCGAGGCTCTCTTGGCAATAATTAATGATATCCTGGATTTTTCAAAAATAGAGGCTGGAAAACTCGATCTCAATCCTGAACCTTTCAACTTCAGGGATCGGATAGACAGTATTGTTTCCGGATTGGCAATTCAAGCTCATCAAAAGGGGCTGGAACTATTATCCATAATAGATCCATCGATTCCGGAAGTTGTAATTGGAGACTCGACAAGAATTGGCCAGATTCTCATAAACCTTGTAGGTAATGCAATCAAGTTTACCGAAAAGGGAGAGGTCATGGTTCAGGTGGATTCCAAGGCACAAACAAATGATGATCTGATCCTCGAATTTTTGGTCAGGGATACGGGAATAGGTATTCCGACGCGGTTTCAGGACAGGGTATTTGGCGCCTTTGAACAAGGTGAGATTTTTAGAACCCGCAAATACGGTGGGACGGGTTTGGGCTTGACCATTTCCGCTCAGCTTGTGGAACTCATGGGCGGAAAGATATGGTTCAGGAGTGAACAAGGTCGAGGCAGCGAGTTCTGTTTTACTGTTCCTCTGACAGTGGGTTCCAGTCCGGCTGTGGCCAATGGGTTAAAAAAATTCGACATTTACAAAGGGTTGAATGCTCTGATTGTGGATGACAACGCTACCAATAGAAGAATACTCGAGACGGCTCTTTCTACGTGGGGATTTAAGGTGAGCAGCCATGATTCAGGACAGGACGCTTTGAACTGGCTGGATGAAAGCGCCCGGGCCTGTTTGCCTATTTCGGTTATTTTGGTTGATTGTTGCATGCCGGAGATGGACGGTTTTGAATTAACCCATAAGATTAGGTCATTACCGGTTTACAGAAATGTTCCGATTATAATGCTTACTTCTGCTGGGTGGCAGGAAGAATTTCCCAACGTCTCGGCTGACGCGATTTCATCGTACCTCACAAAGCCGGTGAAAATGACCTCATTAATGTCACACCTGACTTCTATGATAGAAAAAAACAACAAGCCATCGACTTTACCAGCTGAAATTGCAAGAACGAAGGAAAACCAGACATCGGGTCGTAGTCTACGAATTTTATTAGCTGAAGACAATGTGGTGAACCAGAAACTTGCCAAGCGGATGCTGGAGAAGATGGGTCATGATGTGATGATTGTTTCGAATGGAAAAGAGGCTGTAGAGGCGCTCGACAAGAACAAATTCGATGTATTTCTCACTGATATCCAGATGCCCGAAATGGACGGTTATGAGGCCACTCGTATAATAAGACAGGCTGAAAGCGAAGGCCTGCGCACTAGAATCCCTATAATTGCGATGACAGCATATGCCATGGAGAGTGACAGGGAGATGTGCTTTGAGGCTGGTATGGATGGTTATGTTTCCAAGCCTGTGAGAAGCAAGGAGCTGACCGAAGCCTTGGATGCCATATAGCGCCAATGTCTAATTTCATTATCAACGCACCTGATTAAGGATTATTCTCTAAATGAAATCTTTCCCTCACGGGGGTAACTTGAGGAGACTGGCTCAAGCCTCCGGAAAAAATGTTGCGCAAATCACGGACTTTTCTGCAAACATAAATCCTATAGGACCACCTTCCTGGTTAAGATCCACCCTGAGTTCATCCATATCAGAATTGGTTAACTATCCGGATCCGGATTGCACGGATTTTAGAGAAGCTATTGCCTTTCGTTATAGCGCCAGTTTTGAAGAAACTATGGTCGGGAATGGTTCCACCGAGTTGATCTATGCAATTCCTCGAGCCTTTGGAAAGACCGAAGCCGTCATAGTCTCACCATCATATGCCGATTATGAAACTTCTTGTGCTCAAGCTGGCCTAAAAATTAGACGAGTTTTCACAACACCTCAGGAAAACTTCAAGGTTAATATTGATGAATTAGGTACTTGTCTAAATGGAAATCAACTTGTTTTTCTCGGACATCCGAACAACCCCACCGGAAATGGCCTGGATGTAGACGCAATCTTGGATTTGGCTAAGGACAACCCTGAAACGTTTTTCATCGTTGACGAGGCCTTTTGGGATTTGTCCTCAGGGATAGAGAGTTTTTCTGTAAAGAGACGTCCAAATATCATCATCATAATATCATTGACAAAAACGTTTGCAATTCCAGGCCTGAGATTAGGCTGCGGCATAGCAGATGCAAATCTGGCAAAAAAAATCAACGAATTCATCCCGCCCTGGTCAGTGAGCTGTCTGGCGCAAAAGATCGGAACCAAGGCCTTGGCTGATCGAGACTACGTTGAAACAAGCGTAAGACTCATAGAACAAGAAAGACATTTCCTATATTACAAGCTATTGGAAATACACGGACTTTTTGCTTTCCCCGCTTGCGCAAACTTCATCCTGATCAGGTTGGACAAAAAAAGATATAGTTCCTCTGGTTTGGTCAAAAGAGCCTTAGAGCTAGGAATAGCCATAAGGGATTGCGCGAATTTTCCAGGACTTGGCTCGGAATTTGTTCGTGTGGCAGTAAGGAACCGGGAAGAGAACCTCAAACTCCTGGATGCGCTCAGGCAATTGCTGTTGACATCTGATCCTGTCAAGAAGCCGGACGGGCCAAAGACACTGATGTTTCAGGGCACTTCTTCAAACGCCGGAAAGAGTATAATTACGGCGGCATTTTGTAGAATATTGTCTCAACAGGGTATTAAAGTAGCTCCGTTCAAGTCCCACAACATGTCGCTCAATTCATTTGTTACTCGTCAGGGATGGGAAATGGGCCGCGCCCAGGCCTTTCAGGCCCAAGCGTGGGGGTTGGAGCCCGACGCTCGATTGAA
>JBFXII010000273.1:0-4896 GCA_050176095.1 Desulfomonilaceae bacterium | reverse complement strand
TTCTGTTGCCTACAAGATGTCTTTCATACTCATCTTTCCAGCTTTGTGTTCTGTTCCGTGGGAATTCCGAGTTCCAGGGGTATTACTGACAAGAAAGACAAGCTTATAAGCGCAGCGGACAAGCTGGTCCGAGACATATCAGAGAAGACACCAAGACCTGGAAGAGAAAAACTGTCCCTTGCCATCGATAGAACGATAGTTCGAAAATTCATGTTGGAGAGAAAACCGGATCTCTACGCCAATGTTATCAGGGCGTGGAAATTAAAGGGCTACATATCCAATTGAAAACAGAAGATTGGGAGAGACGAGCCATTTGTCCATGAAAGGAGTCATTTTGATTTAATACAAAAAACTTGACAGGTGAGCCAAAGACCTCTAATCTTAGAGTTTGTTCGTCGGAGAGATGACCGAGAGGCCGAAGGTGCTCGCCTGCTAAGCGAGTGTAGGGTGTGAAGCCTTACCGAGGGTTCGAATCCCTCTCTCTCCGCCAGCCCTTAAAAACATTCCACATCTAACAGTTAGCTCCACGATTTAACACCATCCAACAGGTTTCTAACAGTAGTTATCAACTGTCCGGTATCATAGGGTTTTCGCAGAAGACCTTTGGCGCCCAATTCGTGGACTGTTTTTTCAAATTGATCGTAAGAATGGCCGGTGGTTATGAGAATGGACGTTGCAGGTTCCAGCTTTAGCATCTCTTTCATGCAAGCGATCCCATCCATTTCCGGCATCAACAGATCCAGAATCACCAACGATATCTGGGTCTTAAAAGTTCTAAATGTTTCAATAGCTTGCTTTCCATTAGATGCTGTGATCACATTGTATCCAAAGCGACTTAGCGTGTTAACTCCAATCTCTCGTATCCCTTCCTCGTCATCTACGAGCAGTATAGTTTCGGTTCCTCCTATCAGGTCGGACTCAGTCAAAGCAGGTTTTTGATATTCATGAGTATCGGAGGCTGGGAAATAGATTTCGAAAAGGGAGCCCTTTCCCGGCTCACTTGAACACATGATATAACCATCGTGTTGTCTTACGATTCCATAGACGGTCGACAATCCCAGTCCTGTTCCCTTCCCAACTTCTTTAGTGCTGAAAAATGGGTCGAAAATTCGGGCAATTGTTTGTTCGTCCATTCCATGCCCTGTATCTGAAACTTTTAGCAAGACATAATGGCCAGGACTAAACGTTTCGTAATTTGAAAAACATTCTTGATTAATATACAACGCTTTTGTTTCAATTTTCAGGATTCCGCCACCTGGCATGGCGTCTCGAGCATTGACTCCCAAGTTCATCAGTATTTGTCCTATTTGAGAAGGGTCAGCATGAATCATCGGAATTTTTTCATCAAGATTCAGGACAATTTCTATATTTCGTGCAATGGTCCTGGACAAGAATTCACGGAATTGAATTATTTCGTGATTGAGGGACACAGGACGAAATTCAGGTTCCACATTTCGACTGAATGCCAATAAATTCCTGACTAGCTCAGCCCCTTTATGACCTGCGACATGAATTTTCATGAGAACTTCGTAATCCGGATGACGGCAATCGGTATCGGCCAACAGGATTTCGGAGTACCCAAGTATAACCTGCAAGAGATTATTGAAGTCATGGGCAATTCCACCGGCGAGAGTACCCACTGCCTCCATTTTTTGAGCTTTGATCACAAGGTTTTCAAGATCCTTTCGCTCGGACAGATCCCTGATCGCCATGGCCCTGATAGTCTTGCCGTGCTCTTCAACCAGCCTCGACCTAATTTCTACGGGAAAATTGGTCCCATCTTTTTTTCTGGCAATTACCTCATAAGATTGTATGGAAGCAGTGGTGATTGAGGAAGTTACTTTTTCGATAAAATCTGGATGAATGATTTTTTCGATGACAGGTTGGCTCACCATTTCAGCTGGTTGGTAACCGAACATTTCGAAGAATTGATCGTTTGCGCGAACCAGTGTTCCATCGTCATGAAAGACTATGGCTTCGAAACTCACTTCGGCTAATTGACGATATCGCTCTTCACTTTTGGCAAGAGCCTCTTCTGCGAGTTTTCGTTGAGTTTCATCTGAATAGACTGAGACAAGCTCACCGGAGGGGAGTTTGTACACGAAATTTTCTCTCCAACCCTGAATTCTTTGGTCTTTGTACATCTTAACCGGACAATGTTCTGGAACGCCTGTGCGCCAGACTTTCTGGAATACATCAAATAGACCGAACTCTCGAACCCCGGGAAAGATTTCCAGCACGCTTTTTCCAATGAGCTGATCTTTTTGAATTCTCTCAATATGTTCAGCAGCGGGGTTGAAATCGATAAAAACAAAATCTTCCCCGTCTTGTCGAGCCTCATAAACCGCTACGGCGTTATTCATTCCTTCATAAAGCGATCGGTAACGTTTCTCCGTTCTGGCTAATTCTAGCTCAATATTTTTTCTCGGAGTGATGTCGGCAATTACTCCAACAGTACCGATTTGCTTGCCATTGGCGTCTCTAATTTCAGAGGCAGAGAGATCGCCCCAAAAGATACCCCCATCTTTCCTGAGATATCGTTTCTGAATCCTGTAAGATTTCTTTTCCCCTGAAAGAAGAGCAGCCAATTCTTGCAGAGAAATCTGAGCATCCTCCGGGTGTGTAAGTTCCTGGAAGGTCATACCTTTGAGTTCATCGGGTGTGTATCCGAGCATGTCGGCCAAGGATTTGTTCACGGAGAAGATTCTTCCCTGCGCATCCAGGAGATTGATACCGACTCCAGCGTTATCAAAAATCGCCCTATATCTCTCTTCACTTTCAGCCAATGCCTGCTCGGCATGTTTTCTGTCAGAGATATCTCGCCAACTGGACCTGCTGTACAGGATCTTTCCTTTCGAGTCTCTTACCGCCTTGGCATGTAGCAGGACATCCACGACGTTTCCGTCTTTTGTGACCGCCCGGAATTCGACATTTCTGACTTCACCCTCGTTCAGAAAAGTTTCAAAGCATTTTCTTGCCTTTTCATGGAAGTCTGGATGATATAGCTGAGAAATAGGCATTCCGATAATCTCGTTCCATGAATATCCGGTCTTGTTACAGAACGTCTTGTTAACTCCAATAATTCTCCCCGTGGTGGCATCAAAAGAAAACAGCATGTCCGGTGAGTTGTCATAAAGGTCCCGGAATTTTTCCTCACTTTTTACGAGAGCTGTTTCGGAGTCTACACGCTCTTCCTGATCCAGGAAAAGACGAAATACAAGCCATGTGGCAGCGGGATAAATGAACAATACCGGAAGCGCTATGTTCCTTAGAGCCTCAAACCTGGCGCCCGCAGGCAGGGTAAGTGTGAGAGACAACATTCCAATATGAACCAGAAATCCGAATAATATCAAAGACGAATTTGTGGTTGCTCGGGGATAGCTTAGACGTAGATAATGAAATGCTATTCCCAAAGTAGCTGATAGCACAATCGTTCCCACCCCCATCACAACGCCCGGTCCCCCAAGCCATAACCTGTAGGGTATACTTACTAAAGCAGCGACCACTGCAGTGAGAGGCCCCCCGAAAAACCCTGCCACACTTATAACAATTGAGCGTCCGTCAAAAATCAGTCCGGGAATTAATGTTACCGGCATTATCATTCCAATAAGGGCAACTACACCGAACAATATACCGGAAAATATCTGATAACCTAGGGTGTCCTTGTTCCACCGGCGAACTATTTGGCCATGCAGAACCACAAGGCAAACTAGTAGAGCTACGTTGTAGATCAGGCCAAGGTAGATCATGCAGGTCTTCCTAAATTCTTAGCCACCGCTTTTAAGGATTGAGAGCCTGATGTGTCCAACTTTATTTCCATGAGCCAGATTTTATTTGAAAACCACGAAAAAACAATAGCAGATATATTAACGTAACTATGAACTTTTTATTATGGAAGCCGGATTTTTGGTAATCGATTTTTGAACCGAATCGAATTTAACTTTGGTCAATCTCTGCAGCTATATCTTTTCATCAAGCACACAAAAGTTAGGTGAGACGTATCCAGACTCATTTGAGTGAATAAAAATGAATCAATGCGTAGTTCGTAGTTATATGATGAGAAAACTTTTTATAACGTAAGTTACAGGTATTTCATTGAGTTCGTAACAAATTCAAGAAATTAACCCACTCTTTTATGCCAACTAATAGTATTATTTAGGACCGAGAGTTGGATAGCGGTTGGAGGTTAACGATGACTCAAATTATGATATGTAGTCGGGATGAATGGCCCTAATAAACCTACTCGGGTTCAAGTATGCGGTTAATCAGTTCCAATAGCATTGTCGGTTTGAACGACTTTGCCAGGTAAGCGGTAGCCCCCAATTTTAATGCCAATTCTCTGTCCGGTTCATTTTCCTCGGACACAAGCATAATCACAGGCATTGTTTTGAGATTTTCATGCCCCCTGATACGCTCGAGAAGCTCAAAACCAGTCAGTCGCGGCATGTTGATATCAAGAATGGCGGCGTCAAAGATTTCGTTTACAATTATGTCCCATGCTTCCTGGCCGTCTTTTGCTGTTGTGGCCAAAAAACCACCACTTTGAAGGGTGAACTCCAAAAGCTTTCGCACACTTGGAGAATCATCAACGGCCAGTATCTTTTTCGACATGTTACATCCTCATTATTGAAATAATACTGCCTGAGTAACGGCAAAAGCAACAAAAACTAATTAAGATGTAAGCAGCAAATAGAATGTCCTGATTAATAGCACATAATTTGTCCGGTTTTAATAGGTCCCTATGGAGGTGACTTATGGGCCGGGCAGAACTGCTACAGGAGATTCGGAAGATGAGGTTTGAGTCTGTATACACGCAGTGGACACAGCGGGTGATTACACAGGAACATGCCGCAATGATACCTGGAGTTACCTCCAGGACTTTTCGGCGTCTGATAA
>JBFXII010000272.1:0-4921 GCA_050176095.1 Desulfomonilaceae bacterium | reverse complement strand
AGAGAGTATGGTCCAATGGCCCTGGCATGAATTTTATCATCTACCAGGTGATGAAGTTTGAGCATGTAAATTATGCCTACAGTCACTTTAGTGTCGAACGGCTCTCCTGAGCGGCCATCGTACAGACGTGTTTGGCCTGTGCTGGCGAATCCGGCGCTGTTGAGAAGATCTTTGATTTCGTTTTCCCTAGCGCCATCGAAAACCGGAGTAGCTATTGGAACACCTTGGGAAAGCTCCATGCAAAATTTTCTAATTTGATTTTCATCCATTTCATTAATAATTGATCGGATTTTTGATCTTCTCTCAGGCTCCTTGCAATCAAAAATTGAGAGTAAACGCTGACGCAATTTTTCAGTGGAGAAGTTCTCTTCCAACATCTTGTTGAGGGACTCGCCCAAACCCCTGGCAGCCCATCCCAAGTGTGTTTCAAGTATCTGTCCCACGTTCATTCGAGAGGGAACACCTAGAGGATTGAGAACTATCTCGACAGGGGTTCCATCCTCAAAATATGGCATGTCTTCTTCGGGAAGGATTCTTGATAAGACGCCCTTGTTTCCATGACGCCCTGCCATTTTATCCCCAACAGAAAGTTTACGCTTTATTGCAATATATACTTTGACAAGCTTGATTACTCCCGGAGGAAGTTCATCTCCCTTTTTAAGCCGGCTTATTTTTTCGTCAAAGTGCATCTTCCAAAAATGTTTCTGATCCCCAAGTCTTTCAAGTATACGAACTACCTCATCCTCAGTAGCCGATTCAGAACTTGTTAAGGAAATATTTCTGAGAGCTTCAAGTTGGACGGTATCCATGAAAGCGTCAGTGATAATTTCCTTCTTTTTGATATAAACCTCATTTGTATCTGGATTGACCAAATTGGCGGCAACTTCCTTGCCAACAAGCATATGCCTAATTCTCTCTCGAGCGCCTTCTTCTACAATTCTTAACTCATCATCTTTATCCTTTGTCAATTTTGCAATTTCTTCATTTTCTATTGAAATGGTGCGACTGTCTTTGTCGGTGCCTTTTCGAGAAAAAATTCGAGCATCAATGATAGTGCCTTCTACACCGGGAGGAACCCTGAGAGACGAATCTCTGACGTCCCCGGCTTTCTCCCCGAAGATCGCCCTCAAAAGTTTTTCTTCGGGACTCAGTTGATTCTCTCCCTTGGGGGTGATTTTACCTACAAGAATGTCGCCAGGCTTAACCTCGGCTCCTATCCGGATTATACCGGCCTCATCTAGGTTCCGTAGGCCCTCCTCTCCAACATTTGGAATGTCTCGAGTGATTTCTTCTTTGCCAAGCTTGGTGTCCCTAGCCATGACCTCAAATTCTTCTATGTGAATAGAAGTAAAAATGTCCTGTTTTACAATTTTCTCACTTACTAGGATCGAGTCTTCGTAGTTATAGCCACCCCATGCCATGAAGGCTACAAGCACATTTCTTCCTAACGCCAATTCACCCTTGTCTGTGGCTGGTCCGTCAGCAATAACCTGTCCTGCTGCAACTTTGTCTCCCTTCTTGACAATAGGGCGCTGATTAATACAGGTGTTTTGGTTCGATCTCTGGTACTTGATCAGGTTGTAAATATCGACACCCGGGTCGAGATCCCCTTCGGCAAATTCCGTGGCCTTAACAACGATTCTTGTAGCGTCTACAGAGTCTACAATTCCGTCTCTCTTAGCCAGAACAGTGACCCCTGAATCAATAGCTACAACTTGTTCCATACCTGTTCCAACCAGAGGTGCTTGGGTTGTCAATAGGGGTACCGCCTGGCGCTGCATGTTGGAACCCATAAGAGCACGGTTCGCATCATCATTTTCTAGAAAAGGAATTAAAGAAGCAGCTACAGAAACCAACTGATTGGGTGATACGTCCATAAAATTAGCTTCAGAGCTGTGTGTCATGGCGAACTCACCGTCTTGTTTTCGAACCGAAACAAGCTCTTCAGTCAATCTACCGTTTTCATCGAGTTCAGCATCGGCCTGAACCTTTACGTAATGCTCTTCATCCAGAGCCGTCAGGAATTTTATTTCCTTTCCCACAACCCCATCTTGAACGGGTCTGTATGGCGTCTCTATGAAGCCGAACTCGTTGACTCGAGCGTATGTAGAAAGTGAAACGATAAGTCCAATATTTGGACCTTCAGGTGTTTCAATGGGGCAAATTCTGCCATAGTGTGTCGGATGAACATCTCGGACTTCAAATCCAGCTCTCTCTCTGGTAAGTCCTCCTGGACCAAGGGCGGAAAGCCTTCTCTTATGTGTGATTTCACTAAGGGGGTTGGTCTGATCCATAAATTGAGACAACTGAGATGATCCGAAAAACTCTTTGACCACTGCGGTAACAGGTTTGGAGTTTACCAGATCATGAGGCATTAATGTCTCCACGTCCTGGAGGCTCATTCTCTCTTTAATAGCCCTCTCCATACGGACCAAACCGATTCGATACTGGTTTTCCAGGAGTTCACCGACGGACCTTACTCGCCTATTACCCATATTATCGATATCGTCTATGTCATGATTTGGTTTACCTTCCTTTAATTCTAGAAGGTATTTGACCGCTAACATGATGTCTTCAGGGCGCAAGATTCTCAAATGGAGAGGAGCCTCATCTTCCGAGATACCAAGCTTGCGATTTAACTTTAGACGACCAACTCGGGAAAGGTCATAGTACTCAATCTTGAAAAAGAGATTATTGAAGAAATTTTTGGCAATTTCTCCAGTGGGAGGATTTGAGGGACGCAATCTTCTATAAATCTCTAATTGAGCATTTAACGTTTCGTTCGATATCTCATCTTCAGGAAACTGTTTGCGATAATCCTCGATCCATTTATTTGGACGATCATCAATTTTATCTTCCAACAAAGTGTCACGTAAGGATGAAGACGCTATTCTCTCTTCTATGAAAAGCGCTTCAAAGCTATAAATATTATGTGCCCTGAGAGTTTCTATAAAACCCTCTACTTCATCCAAAGAAATTTCTTTGTTGCACATTGCCAGAACTTCGCCAGTTTGCTCATCGATAATGTCACAAGCCAATACCTTGCCAGCGAGTTCTTCTTTTTCCATCGAGAGAGGCGCTATTTGTCGATCGCCGAGTCTTTTGAGGGCGGCGCGAGTAATTTTCTTATTTTTCTTTACAAGAACATCCTCACTATCTTTTATCAGAACATCCGTGGGCGCCTGAGTTCCAACGAGTAACTTGAGATCAAGCTTTCTTTTCAGACCTTGATCGGTGATCATAATGGTTTGTTTATTGTAAAAATAATTTAATATTTGTTCACTAGAGCACCCTAGAGCTTTCAATAGCACAGTAACAGGAAGCTTACGCCTTCTATCGATTCGTACGTAGAGCCGGTCCTTGAGATCAAATTCAAAGTCTATCCACGAGCCTCTCAATGGAATAATCCTGGCTGAATATAGCAACTTACCACTAGCGTGGGTTTTGCCTTTGTCGTGATCGAAAAAAATGCCGGGAGATCTGTGTAACTGAGAGACAATTACCCGCTCTGTTCCATTGATAATAAACGTTCCATTTTTAGTCATGACCGGAATGTCACCAAAAAACACTTCCTGTTCTTTGACATCCCTGATTGTCCGGGAATTGGTTTCCGGATCCACATCCCAAACTATTAACTGAACGGTAATTTTCAGTGGAACCGAATAGGTAACGCCTTTTTGAAGACACTCTTCAACCGTATATTTTTCTTCACCAAGAGTGTACTTGATAAATTCTAGAGACGCTGTGTCCGTAAAATCCTTGATGGGAAATACCGACCTGAAGACAGCCTCGAGGCCAGTATCTTTTCTTTCTTCTGGAGGAGTGTCCATCTGAAGAAAGCGTTCATAAGACTGACTCTGAATTTCAATTAATTTTGGAATACCTGCAATTTGCGGAATACGTGCAAAATTCTTCCTGAGCCTCTGAGAGTGCACGGAAAATGGACTCATTTTCTCCCTCTGATTTTAGCGATCATGAAAAATGGAAGGAACGGTGGTAGGCAAATGCAATTGCAGGGACGCGCAAGACCGCGCCAAAACGCGGCCTTGCGGCCCAAGCTGAAACTTTTCTATTTTCTAAAGAGTTCAGACGATCTCAACTACGGCGCCGACCTCTTCAAGGGCTGCCTTGGCCTTTTCAGCGTCTTCTTTAGAGACTGCTTCCTTAACGGCTTTGGGCACTCCTTCCACCAGATCCTTGGCTTCTTTCAGACCCAAGTCAGTTAGTGATCGAACCACTTTTATTACCTGGATCTTTTTGTCACCAAATTCTTTCAAGATCACGTCGAATTCGGTTTTTTCCTCAACCGGGGCTGCTTCTCCACCAGCTGTGGCCGCTCCAAAAGCCGCCATAGCCACGGGCGCCGCTGCAGATACCCCGAACTCTTCTTCCAGTTCTTTAACTAGTTTGCTCAGCTCCAAGACTGACATGTTACGGATGAATTCTTTTACATCCTCTTTGGTCACTTCTGCCATAATATCCTCCAAGATTCGCTTGATTCTTTTCCTTTAGAACTTGATCAGCGAGACTTATGAAGCTGATGCTTCACCTGTTTCGCCTTTTTTTTCTTCGATAGCCTTGAAAACGTTGAGTAATGATCTAGGCACTGCAGCCAATGTGTTGACAAAAGCTCCAACAGGCGCTTTCATCGTTCCAAGTAACTTGGCTAGTAATTCCTCTCTAGAAGGCAATTTGGACAGTGTTTCAAGATCACCAGGCTCAACAATTTTCCCGTGCAATGCGCCTCGTACCAGCCCCATGTTCGGATGGCCTTTGGCAAAGTCTACCAAAACCTTAGCCATCGCTGGAACATTGTCATCTGAATCGGTCCATGCTGCGGCTCTAGGGCCAACAAGATCCTCTCCAACGACTTCCACTCCAGTATCCTTGTACGCAAGGCGAACCAAAGTGTTTTTCATGA
>JBFXII010000271.1:0-4939 GCA_050176095.1 Desulfomonilaceae bacterium | reverse complement strand
TACAAGTATTTTGGGCATTTTAAAAATGGAGCTCAAATCGATTTTTTCAAGAATACGCATGACTCCATATCCGCCTCGGGCAAAAATTATTGCAGCAATGTTTGGATCGGACAAAGCATTGTTTAGGTCGGAGATTCTTGAAGAATCGGCACCAGCCAGATATCCCTGTCGTTTGAGAACATTTGCCCCTGTAAGGCAATCGAAACCCATGTAATGTAAGTTTCTTAATCCGTCTAACAACAGTTGTTGGTCAACAGGCCCTGAAACCGAAATCACACCAATACAATCATATCTTCTAATTGGTTTAGGTATCAAAATTACCGCCTACTGGAAAGTTTTGATTTGTGTCGGTTGTCATGTTAATCAACCCTTCTCATAATGCGTCTTGTCAATGAAGTCACTCGGTTGTAGAATCAACCAAGAGGTTGAGATGGCAGTCATATTTCACATAGAGGACGAGAGCTCTGTTAGGCTCCTCTACAAGGAGGTCTTCGAAGAGCAGGGTTACGATGTAGTTCAGGCGGAAACGGCTGAGGAGGCTCTCAAGGAGCTCAAAAGTTTAAAGCCAGATCTCATCATACTGGACTTGAAGATGCCGGGAATTGGAGGGAGGGGCTTTCTTGAGAAATATCACCGGATGAAATTGAAGATACCTGTAATTGTGAGTACGGCCTATCCTTATTATCAAGGAGATCCGAGCCTACCTTTTGTAGATGCATTGGTAGTTAAATCCGGGGATTTAGGGGAATTGATAGACAAGGTTAGAGAATTAATAGTCTAAAAAGTTTTTAAAAACTACTTAAGGTCGTTAAACGCTCCTATCTGTCGGAGTGCTTCAAAAACTATTATACCTACAGAAGTAGATAAGTTTAGGCTGCGGACTTTATCTAATTTTATTGGAATCTTTGCAATACGATTGGGGAACGTCTGAAAAGTGAGTTCGTCCAGTCCCCTTGTTTCGGGACCAAAAACAATGTGGTCATTGGCATGATAGCTTAATTCTGTATAGATATGGCCTCTTTTGCTACTAGTCAACACAACCTGTTGAGGTTTTACGTGACGCGCATAGGAATCAAAGTTGTCCCACACTTTCAAATCCAGCTTTTTCCAATAATCAAGACCGGCCCTACGCAGGGATTTGTCGTCAATATGGAATCCCAAGGGCTTTACCAAATGCAGTCTTGCTCCGATTGCCACACACAGCCTACCTATGTTACCGGTATTTGGCGGGATTTCAGGATTTAATAAGACAACATTCAGCATCAGTTGACGATCGTGCTTCCAGACCAAGGTAAAAGGTTAGCAACCGATTCAATGTGGACTTTTTTTGCAAAGCCACTGTAATCAGGGTCGTGAATTAACAGAAAAGCATCATCATGAGTGTGCATTCCAGTGAAAATGTCTCTTGAGATAGAGTCTTTCACACCTACAGTTGCCTTAACATCAATTCCCCTGTTAGGCATCACCACCAGGTCTGGAGACATTTTTATGAGATAACCAGAGTAAACTTCATTTCTCAACATAATAGACTGGAAGAGTCTCTGATCACCGTGCAGTCCTAAAGCTGAGCCAGCGAATCCAAGGTCAGAGACTTTAATGTTTTCAAGGTCATATTTTATTTTCGCCGTTATTTCTGAAACCCTAGATTCTGGCATCATAGGATTTCCAAATCTTTCAAAACTGTTTATGAAAATCCTCGTCGGATCCATTGCAAATGCCTGTGAAGATGGGTGAACATCATTTATTGATTTAGGGTCATTTTTGATGAATTTCAAATAGCCGAGAGATTTGAGCAAACTGTTGAGATAGACTTGGGCTTTAAGTTGAGTAAAGCCGTGATCCGATAGAAATACCCTAAGGGTATGATCATCGAGCATGGAATCTATGACGGATACAAAAGAATCGATTGCTCCATAATAATTCAGGAAATCAGAATGGTGAAAGTGCCCATCGTCGTCGAAAGCGTCATATAAAAAATGATGAAGTCTGTCAGTTCCCGTGATCACGAGAATTAAAAGATCCCAGTAATCCTTCATAAGAGTCAATGAAACTTGTTTCAATATCTCTAGATTTTGAAACAAATTCTTTATCAAAAAATTTCTGTCAGTTCTCGCGCGGACATTGTCTGAATCAATCGAATACCTCAGGGTCTTTAACCAGGGAATTAGTGACTCAGGATAGACAGCTCGCTCAAAAATCGGAGCCACAAAGCCGCATATTAGTTTTCCGTTGAGGGGTCGAGCCGGATAGGTGAACGGAAGATTGATTATCAAAGTTCTTTTATCTGGGTGGTTCTTCCAAAAAGTGTTGCAGCCCAGATCGTCGAAAGAAGGAAGCTTCAAAGCTATTCTGTTTGGTTCAACATCAGTGAATCCAAATATCCCGTGATTGCCGGGGTTTGTCCCAGTCATGAATGATGTCCATGCGACGCTAGAAACGGGTGGCAATGAAGTTTCCATGCTCGTAAAGAAACCGTGATCCGCAAATTTTTTGAGAGTTGGTGTTACACCGAGATCCATCAAACGTCTCAACATGGAATAAGGGACGCCATCCAAACCAATAAACGCAACTTTTTTATATATTGTCATAGGTTATCAATAATTGTCAGTCTGAATTAATGATAGTCAGTTTAAGAATGTTGGAGCCGAAAAAGACAGCTATTGAATTGATGACCTAGGTTTTTAGCAACATGTTTTTAATATTCGTGACCACATCGTAAGGAACATGGTTAATATCAGGGAAATATCCTAACTCGATTCCCGGCTTGTTAGCTCCGTGGAAATCAGTTCCTCCGGTGACTATTAAGTCAAGCTTATTGGCTATATCTTTAAAAAGCTTAGTTTGTTCAGGTGAATGTTTGGGATAGAACGCTTCAATTGCTTGCAGCCCCATGTCAACCAAAGACTTTATTGTTTCAGTCAGTTTATCTGGGTCATTAATGTCAAGCGAATGGGGGTGCGCTATCGCGGCAATTCCTCCAGCATCTCGAATAAGGGATATGGCTTCCCCCGCATCGAGTTTAACTTTGGGCACGTATGCGCAAGCGCCTTTGCGCAGATATTTTTCGAAGGCGTCCTGACGTGTTTTCACGTAGCCATTCTGATACAAAATGTTCGCCAAATGGGGCCGCCCAGGTGAACTACCCTGGGACTCCTTCAGGACATCCTCTTCGGAGACAAAGACATTATTCTTAAGGAGTTTATCCAATATTTTCGATATCCTAGTTTTTCTTTGAGTTCTCAAATAATCCAACCTTGAAAGAAGAGATTCATCCTGATGGTCGACGAAATACCCCAATATGTGAAGTATACCGCAATCGCAGGCCCCACTTATTTCCACACCCGGGATGATCTCAACTCCGGAGCCGTGGCTAGCCTCAACAGCCTCGGGAATTCCAGAAACTGTATCATGGTCGGTGATTGCTATTGCTCTAAGGTTTTTTTCTCTAGCGAGATCAACTACGGCTGATGGGCTGAATGTCCCATCGGACATTGTGGTATGTACATGCAAATCTATCATTGATATATATCTTTCAAATCAAGAACGACAATTCAGTAGGTTGTTGTCGCCGGGATTGATCAGGCGTCTTGTTTAATTTCCAAAACAGCGTCCGCTGACTGGATCATGAGATTTTTGATATCATCGAGCCAATCAATCACTTCAGGTTTCATTATGCAGCTTCTCATGCATATAGCGGTTTCCTGATCCCATTCCACATCATGCCAGTAATTTTCAAGAAGTGGTTTTGGTAGATTTACCTTTGCTAAATGAAGTCCCTTCGAAGCTGCTATCTCAAAAAATCTGTCTGAACGAAAAGATATTTCAGAGGCGCTTGAACCCTTTAATCCCCAAATCAGTATGTCCAACTCTGGCTTCAGGCACGTGACGAACCTGGAATCGTTTCTTAAAAAATCATAAAGTCTCAGAGTAGCCTCCCTAACTTTTTCAAGATCTCTGGCAAAAGCCCCTCCTTTTTCCATGGGCAACAATTGTTGTGTGGCCCAAAGAGCCACAGCGGAAGAGCCCGGTCGTGAACATTCCAAGCTTATTTCTCCCAAATGTAATTCATCTGACGTAAAATATGTGTATGGGGAATCGTGTTTATAATATTTGCCTATGGAAGGATCCTTGAATAAGACACATCCGCATCCGTAAGGCTGTAAGCCGTGTTTGTGGGGATCTACAACTATAGAATCGACCTGTTGCAAATGGTTCAACGCATCCTTGGTCTCGGGCAATAAATTATTGGCTAATATAAAATATCCACCATATGCAGCATCCGCATGAATCCTGAAATCAAATTTATCTCTAAACTTCAAAATTTCAGGTAAAGGATCCAATGAACCAGTTCCTGTAGCCCCAAGGGTGACAACTACCGTTCCCACATCGTCATTCTTGAGAATATGATGGAGCGCGTTGATATCCATCTTTGCTCTGCTGTCTGTTTCAACAGGTGTAAAAGGAATATCAAGTACTGCGCACAATCGACTATGAGTGTAATGAGCTTGACTTGAGGCCACAACCTTTTTGCCTGGCTTCAAGCATTTTGAAATCCAAAGCGCCTCGAGATTTGCCATGGTCCCGCCGCTACACAGATGCCCCAAGCATTCCTTCCATCCGAAAAGGGAGCCTAACCTGGCCACGGCTTCCTTCTCCATAGCGGAACTAGCTTTGCCTCCATCCAGCGCATGATTGTTCGGGTTGATCCACAGTGCCAAAGTGTATGCCAACCTTGCTACTGGGTGGGGAGGTTTAAGCATTTGTCCAATGTAATATGGATGCGGATACGGATAATTGTCCCTCATTCGATGGACCACTTGCTTTAAAACCGCTTCAACATCATTGAGGTTGATTTCTGGATCAAAGATGGGTAGATCTTGGAAACTGAGTTCCAGTATCTCTAGAGCTTTGGGTAGCAAAAATATGCTTTGTTTCTCCA
>JBFXII010000270.1:0-4955 GCA_050176095.1 Desulfomonilaceae bacterium | reverse complement strand
GAGCTTGCTTCAATATCGCTTCAAAGGGCACTCCAGATCGCTTCCGCAGTGTCCGACTCGTCCAAAGTCGAGGCTATCAGTAACAAGATCTCAGAAATCAAGACCAAACAGTCATCCAAAATGTCGGAAGAACAATCTGTAGGCCCAGACAAACGCAATTCCATAGGAATGACTCTCGTAACAATTCCAGCCGGAACTTTTCAAATGGGCAGTTCATCAGCTGAGGTCAGGAGAGTAAGAAGTGAATGGAACATTCAAGAGAGTCTTCTTGAGCCTGAAACCCCGGGACATAAAGTTAGAATCACACGGCCTTACTTAATCGGCAAATATGAGGTCACAGTTGGCCAATTCAGAAAGTTCGTTGCTGAAACTGACTACAAGACAGCGGCAGAATCTCAAGGCTGGGCATGGTCGTATGATTTGGATAAGAAAAAGTGGGTAAAAAAAAGTGGGGCATCATGGCGAAATACTGGTGAGAAGCCCTGGGATGACCTTCCGGTAACTTTCATAACCCACAAGGACGCTCAATCCTTTTGTGAGTGGCTTAGCGCTAAGGAAGGCAGAAAATACTATCTTCCTACAGAGGCTCAATGGGAGTATGCAGCTAGAGGAGGCCTTTCTGAGATGAGGTTCACTTGGGGAGACGAAGCCCCTAGCGGTTCTCAGTTGAATCTAGCTGATAAAAGCTCGCCATTCCCATGGGCTGACCGAACCATGAATGATGGATACGCTACTGTCGCTCCCGTCGGAAGTTTCGACCCAAACGGGTTTAATCTTTACGATATGGCGGGGAATGCATGGGAACTGTGCGCCGACGCCTATGATGCCAAAATCTTCAAGGACAAAGCCGACTCAACACTTTTCGATCCTACAGGTCCCAAATCTGGAAAAAAGAGCGTTGTCAGGGGAGGTAATTGGGCGTTTGGTCCTGAAATAGCTAGAAATTCTTTCAGGTTCGGACTTGAGACAAACCTCTGTTTAGATCTATGCGGTTTCAGAGTGGTAGCCGAATTGAAACCCGATGAAAATGAAAAAAGGAAAAACCAAATTCAAACAAATTTTGTTTCTTCCATCACGGATCAAAATCTCGGTAATTTGCTTTCAGAAGTTAAGCGACTCACACAGACTGGAAAGAGGCACAGTGCGAGAACTCTTATTGACAGCATCAAAATTGATAACAACAATGACCAGCTTTGTTTGAAAGATTCTCAAATATTCGTCAGAAATACTTTGGAAGCGCTCCTGGACCTTACATCTGATCAGTCTATCCAATCTTTTACCAATACGTATGGCATGAAAATGATTCGGATACCTGCTGGATCTTTTGTCATGGGAAGCTCTGAGGCAGACATTGCTTGGGCGATGACAGTTTTGGCGCAAGGCAGGCCGATAAATCTTGAAAACGAATATCCATTTCACAAGGTAAGGATATCAAAACCGTTTTACATGTCGGAGGCAGAAATCACGGTTAAACAATTCAAAACATTCGTTGATGATACCGGATACGTGACTGATGCAGAAGAAGAAAATGGTGGTCAAATCTTTAATCCAACTGAAAATAGGTTCGAAAAGAAGGACGGTAGTTCATGGCGAAATCCGGGCTGGGATATTTCTGCCAATCAGCCTGTTACCATGGTTTCTTACAATGATGCACAGGCTTTCGTGGAATGGCTCAGCGCAAAAGAGAAGCTACCCTATAAACTCCCCACTGAGGCTCAATGGGAATATGCTGCTAGAGGTAAGTTGCAAATGGCCCAATTCCCGTGGGGCGATGCTTTGCCAGACGGGGACAAGGCTAATTATGCGGACAAAAATACCGATTTCGAATGGCGGGACCGAGATGCGGATGACGGATTCAAATATGTTGCGCCAGTGGGAACATATAAACCGAACGGTTTTGGCCTTTACGATATGGCGGGTAATGTCCTCGAGTGGGTTCGTGATTATTACGGTGAAGATTACTACAAATTTAGTCCTGAAATAGATCCGGAAGGACCTGGGCACGGTGAATTCAGAGTCATGAAAGGTGGAGAGTGGACATTTGGACCGGTTAATTTGAGATGTGCGTTCAGAGGATGGTCAAGACCTGATCTAGCTGTATACAACGGTGGATTCAGGGTTGTAATCGACTTTGCCCAAAATATCAGACCGTCATACTTTTCTGAGGACTTCTTGACAAAGGACTGGGCCCCGACAGCGGATTATAAAGAAGTTGCTCAAGCAATTGCCAAAGAGGAACTTCGGTCTGTCAAGGCCAAATTTGACAAGAACAAAGCTAGCACGTCGCGATTGAACCTGGCTCAGGAACCGCCGGTTCTAAAAGGCGTTTTAATTTTAGATTTTTCACCTAAATCGGACGCAAAAAAAGCTGGTTTATCCAAAGGTGATATCATTATTTCTTACGACGGTGTGATGGACTTGACATCCGAAAAGCTAATTTCACTGACGGGTAGATCGAAAAAAGACAAATCCAGACCCGAAATTAGGTTTATTAGGGATGGCCGTGAATATTCCGTGAGGGCACTTCCTGGTTTTCTGGGAATATCCGTAATGGATACTTCAACTAAAAAGCCGGATCGCCTTCCCGATTCGGACCCAAAAATGCAACCGGATAAAGATCAGAAAAACAAGAAGTTAAACTGGACCTAAATGTAATCGGTGAATTTCTGATTCAAAAAACTTTCATTAAATAGTAATGGGGCCTAAAAAAAATACTGGATTTCTGGAAAGGTTGTGATAGAGGACTCGAAGATTTCTTTCGAGGAGACCTAAATGCGACCAAGGACCGTATTAACTATTCTGTCAGTTTTGATCTTATTGGGTTCAACATTCGCTGGTTTTACATGGGGTGAGACCAAACTGATTCAGGTAAAACCATCGTACGCTGAATCTAGTCACAGACCTTCAAATGAAGTTGAAGGGGAAACCGGATATTCTTATAGACCGCCAAGTCCTCGAGATCAAATGTATATATTTTGGATTCTTGGAAAAATGCTCAGCTATCCAATAGACAAGGTTGAAGATTTTGTCACATCAAAACTAAAATCCCGCCAGGCCCCAGAACCAGTAGCAGCTCCCGCAGTCGCGACATCAAGACCTAATCCCTTTGATTCGGTCAATTTCCGGGAGATTCCGCCCGCTCCACCAGTGAGATAGAAAAAATGCCGGGTTGAATAAACTAATATGTTTTCTAACCTGAAGCTTTCTCCTCGACATGCTCCATTATTTTTTTTCCACACTTTGGACACAGTAATGATGGTCCCTGCTTTTTGCCGATGCTTCGTTGCATTACCGTGGAATCGCATTCCGGGTTAGGGCATTTGAACAATTGCGGTTTCCCCCACATTGAAAAATCACATTTAGGATATTTCGAGCAAGAGTAAAATGTTCTTCTAGACTTTGTTTTTCTCTCTATGAGTTCGCCTTCACCACATTTTGGACATACAACCCCTGTCGTTAATGGGTAGGTATTCTTACATTCCGGGTAACGCGTGCAAGAGAGAAAAGGACCCGTCTTACTGTCCCTAATGACAAGGGGCGCCCCGCATTCACAAAGCTTGTCACTTATCAAAGGCTCTTTGATTTCACTCTCATCATCAACAATTTTTCTTGTGTACTGACATTCAGGGTAAGACAGACAACCTAGAAACAATCCGAATCGACCGGCTCGAATCAGCAACCGGTCTCCACATTCCGGACATGTTTCTCCAGTAATTATCCCTTCACGCTTGACACTTTTCATTGCAGACTTGGCTTGCTTGAGGGAGTTCTGAAATGGCCTGTAAAACTCACTCAATGTCTGGGTCCAGGATGCCTCACCTTCTTCTATGAGGTCGAGAAGTGATTCCATTTCGGCCGTGAATTTTGGATTTACTAGCCGTGGGAAACATTCCACAAGTAGACCAGCTATAATCCTGCCCAAGATAGTGGGTTTGAATTTTGTGTCTTTTAGATGAACATATTTGCGTTTCTGTATGGTAGAAACGGTTTCAGCGTAAGTCGATGGGCGTCCAATCCCTTGTTCTTCGAGTTCCTTAATGAGCGAAGCTTCAGTGAATGCAGCTGGGGGCTGAGTAAAACTCTGACGAGGGATGATCTTTTCAAGTCTTAGTATCTCACCGACCTCCAGAGGGGGAAGTCGACGGTCGTTGTCATTTTTGTCATCTGAATCATCAGATTCTTCCGATTCCTGTGAACCTCCATAAATTTTCATGAATCCGTCGAATTTTAAAATTGACCCATTAACGCGAAACATCAGATCATCACACTTAATCAATACTGTTGTCATGTCAAACAATGCCGGCGCCGCTTGACTTGCGAGAAATCTTCTCCAAATCAATTCATAGAGATCTCTTTGAGCTTTA
The DNA here is from genome assembly GCA_050176095.1 of Desulfomonilaceae bacterium. Taxonomy (GTDB): domain Bacteria; phylum Desulfobacterota; class Desulfomonilia; order Desulfomonilales; family Desulfomonilaceae; genus CAITZA01. The sequence goes on along the minus strand of JBFXII010000270.1, from coordinate 591 downwards.
TCGAGAAATCGCGCTACTTTTTCTGGGGTGAATTCGAGAGAAGTGGGTCTTATGGCTTCATGCGCTTCCTGAGCTAGTTTTTTGCTTTGGAATACATTTGGTTTCGCCGGACTGTATCGGGAACCAAAAGTCTTCTCAATAAATAAACGAGCGGTCTGGGAAAATTCTGGTGAAACGCGTGGTGAATCTGTTCTCATGTAAGTTATGAGCCCGACAGATCCTTCTGAGCCAAGTTCAATTCCCTCATACAATTGCTGGGCAATTCGCATGGTTCTATTGCTTGACATCCTTAGCTTTTTTGATGCTTCCTGCTGAAGTGTGCTTGTAATAAAAGGAGGATACGGCTTTCTGGATCGCTCTTTTTTCACTACCTTATGGACTACAAAATCAAACTGATTTGCCCGGTCAACCAGTTCCCTAGCTATTGTAACATTTGGGATGTCAATTTTCTGGCCGTGTTGCTCTACCAGTTTGGCCTCGAAAACAGGGGGAGTCTTCGAACTAAGACGAGCAGTAATAGACCAATACTCTATTGGGTCAAAAGTTTCGATTTCATTTTGTCGATCGACGATCAGTCTTAAAGCTACTGTT
>JBFXII010000269.1:0-4955 GCA_050176095.1 Desulfomonilaceae bacterium | reverse complement strand
TGGCACCGTAGATTGAAGGATCACCAGAATGAAGACGCACTACATCAACATTGAGATCTCTAGCCTTCATGAACAGACTCCAGATTTCAGGGAGGTCCAGTTTGGCCGAATCATAAATTTGGGAATTCTTGGGAATAATAGATAATACTTCTGGACTAACCAATGAACCGGCATAAATACAAAATTCGCATTCACTCAAGATCCTTTGAGCTTTCACGGTTAGTAAATCTGGATCTCCGGGGCCTGCTCCAACAAACGTAACTTTCATTGTATGCCTTTTGAGTCTATTTCAAGCAGAAAAACGCTAAGATTGCCTGCTTGTGTATCCAATCTTCTGATAGCGTCGACATCAGTAAGCGCTATTTCGCCATCCAACCCAGCCCTGGAGACAAAAGCCAATCTTTTAACATTCCGATTTCGCTCAATCATTTCCAGTAATGGTCCGATTCTCCGCCGCCCTATTTTCATAAAAACCAACGAGCCGGATTGCTGGAATTCCTTTTCGATCAAAGTCCAGTCATCGCCTGTTGGGAAAATGGTTAGCTTCTTACCTGAAACGCCTAGTGGAAAATTCGCAAGAGAGGCTGCCGCAAGGAACGCAGACACCCCTGGAATCGTGATGGATTGGAATCCGGGCATCATTTCCTTAATCGCTTCTAACAAATATATATATGTCGAATAGACCATCGGATCACCTATTGTCAGAAAGCCTACATCATCTCCGGACTCAAGAACATTGCAGATCTGACGGCAATTTTCCCGCCACTGCCTTCTTATCTCATCAGCGTCTTCCCCAAGAGGATATTCCAGATCATGTTTTTGAGAATCCGACGAAATGTAATTGCTGGCTATGTGGATAGCAAGACCAGTTTCAAAACCACGGGCCCTCGGGATGAAAACATGTTTCAAACGGGACAATATTTTTGCGGCTTTTATGGTTACCAGTTCCGGATCACCAGGTCCCAAACCGATACCATAAAGTGTGCCCTGTTTCTGCATCATTGCTATTTATCCAACAGAATTATTATTGTCGAAGAGCTTATTCTCAATTCTTGCAGAGCATCAACACCTAGCCAGGTGATTTTCTCATCGACCAGCGTGAGATTCTCGCAAACGACAATCACGGGATTCTTCATGGCGCCAGAAAAAGATGATCGAACCCACCTCGCAGTATTGTCGTTGCTGGCAAATATAGCTACTTTGCCATGTTGTTTCAAAACATCAGGGAGATTTACATCCGGAACCTGTTTATGAGCGCTAATCAGCTTCGCGTCATCCCAGCTCATTCCCAGTCGTGCAAATGCCACCTGAACGGAGCTTATCCCGGGAATAATCTCGCATGATTCGGCCCCGAACTTCTTGATCACCAGATTCGCAAGACTAAAAAGACCGGGATCTCCCGTGACCAAAACTGCAACATTTCTCCCATCAGGCAGCTCTGAAATTCTATCAACAGTTTGGGATAGATTCTTGTCCAACGGAATTCTTTGCGCCATGCTTTCCGGAAACATGTCTAACAATTTCCCGGATCCTACGATGACATCGGACGAATCGATCGCCATTGTCGCCGCATAAGTGAGATAAGATCGATCGCCAGGACCACAACCGATTATTTTTATCTTCTTTCCCATAAGGAATGATCCCCAGCGCTACCTAATGCTTTTCCCGTCATGTCTACAAGTGTGATCGCTATCTGGAATTTGTTATTTGTTTTAATTATCACGCTTTGCTGAATACGTTCTGCCACCACGGTTGACAAAATCCGTTCCTGTTCTGATTTCAGGGACTTGAAAAGACCTTCAACGGTGGTGGATTCCAGAGAATCTATCTTGAACATTTGTGATGCCAGATCAAGAACATACGGCAGAGCGCTTGAAGATCGTGATGAATGAGTGTCCCACTGGCCCATGGGTAATTTGGCCAGTTTGCCCGCATGTCCAACAATCAGGATTCCCGCAAACGGATAATGCACAATCTTGTCGAGTATGAATCCCCATTCATTTCCGGTTTCAATTAGCTGCCCTTCCCTCAATCTAAAGATTGCTTTTGCAGCCTTTTCTCCTATACGACCGGGAACCAGAACAGGATTGCTTATACCGCAGGCCTGCGACAAATTCATTGAAATTACCAGTGTCTCACGAATAGCATCACAACTGAAAGGCTTTACAATTCCAGTGGTCCCCAGAATGGACAGGCCTCCGACTATTCCAAGCCTCGGGTTGAAAGTCTTTTTGGCCAACTTGGCTCCACCTGGTATTGAAATGACGACTTCCACACCCTTATCGGTAAGCTTCCTTATTGAATCCTCAATGATTTTTCTCGGCCCGGGATTGATGGCCGGCATTCCTGGTTTGACTGAAAGCCCGGGTTTGGTTACATGCCCTACCCCTTCGCCCGCTCCAATGGTGATTTCATCTCTCCCATTCCACCTTGCATGGACCCGAACAGTTACCCCGTCTGTAATATCAGGGTCATCTCCTGCGTCTTTGACTACTTCGGCGACACTCCAGAGATCATCACGATAAGATTTATGGACAGGAATCAGCGGAGAAGATCCGGGTAATTGTATTTTGACCTGTTGAGGGACAATCTTTCCCAATAGAGCCATTACAGCCGCTGTGGAGGCCGCCGCCGCACAGGCTCCCGTAGTAAAACCCGATCTCAGCTGTTTAGACTGAATTGATTTCAATTACTCTGGCACCTGCTCAACAATGCGCTGTTCCGTCCAAACTGTTTTCTGCTATTAATAAGACAGGGCTATGCCACACAAGGCGTGTATGACGCTAACCGCCAAAGGACTGCCGCCGCGACGTCCTCGCAATGCGATATACTCAACCGGCAAACTCATCAACTCATCCTTGCTTTCAACTACGTGAACGAATCCAACCGGCATTGCAATGACAAGAGCCGGTTTTAGTTCACCCTCGATAATCATCCGATTGAGTTCCAGTAAGGCCACAGGAGCATTACCTATAGCCACTATTGCCCCATCCAGAATACCGGAGGCTTTTCGGATTGCATGTAGAGACCTTGGCAAGTTATCCTTCTTTGCGGCCAGAGCAACGTCAGTGTCGGCAACATGACAGTGGATTTTTTCAGCGGAGTAATCAGGACAGACTGACCTCAACCGGGCCATCGATAATCCTGATCTAATCATGTTTGAATCCACATAAATCCAAGCCCCGCTTCTCAATGCGCTGATTCCCGCATTGATCGCCTCAGCACTAAAACAGACATCCTTAACAATTCCACAATCGGCTGTAGTATGAATCATCCTTCGGATGATCTCCCAGTTCGCTAGAGGGAGAGCTTTCGCATCAATTTCCTGTTCAATTAATTCAAATGATTTTCGCTCAATATCTTCTCCACTCATTGGACTGTTGTACAAATTGTAAATGAGTGGCCTGGTCAGCTCGTTCAATTTCTTTCTCCTCACCAATTCAGTCAGCTTGGTTAACAGACCTTGAGGCGCTAACAAAAGCCATTCGATCCAAGGCCTTTGGATTCGACGCAAAATGCAGGTGTATATAACTTAGCAAAATATTATTGCGTTGAAAACCTTCGTTAAAAATCAATTCCTGACTGGGTCTCGAAACCTCGTAAACCCTCTTCCATTCATTTCCATCATCCAATTCAACGAGCTCGGAATAGTGGAATTCATGGCCCCTTAGCACGTCGCCTTTGCATGAAATGATGGTGTCTTCCTGAAATGCCACCTCGCAATAACGAAGAGCCCTCAAGCTTTTCCGCATCTTGGTCCATGCTGGAAACAGGCCCACCATTTTATGACGTAACCCTCCGTCAAGCTCTATTCCTTGACTCAAATACATCAGTCCCCCACATTCGCCATAAATCGGTTTCTGCGATTCACCGAAATCCTTGACCATTCTGAGCATCTCATCGTTGGCGGCAAGCTCGCTCGCATATTCTTCAGGATACCCTCCGCCAAAATACAGAAAATCCAGGTCGGCCGGTAAAGCCTTGTCAAAGATCGGGCTGAACATTACCAGTTCAAAACCTCCATCTTCAAGAGCCTCGAGGTTGTCCCGGTAGTAGAAGTGAAAAGCCTCATCAAAAGCAATTCCTATACGCATGGTTCGATCATGTTTTTGTCGCAGCCTTGAAACTTTGGGCGCCACAACATCCTGCCCGGAATTGGCTACATTGATCAATTCTTCGACAGCCAGGTGTTTTTCGGATGCATCCGCAAGCGCTTCTTTTACGTAATCATCCAGCTTTTGACAGGATGCGGTGACTAATCCCAGACGTCTGCTGGGAAGACTCTCAAAGGCGCCCCTGGGAAATGAACCTATCACCGGAGCTAATCCATGTAACCGACAGGATTCCTCCAGCAATTTGGCGTGATTCTCTGACCCCGTATAGTTTGCTATAACGCCTGCAATGGTCAAAGCAGGCTCGAAAGTGGAAAATCCTTTCACCAGAGCGGCCATTGAACCGGCCATGCCGTGAGCGTTTACTACCAAAACTGCAGGCGCTTTGAGCCAGACAGCGATCTCGGCTGCGCTTGAGTCGATCCGACCAGGTTTGGCTCCGTCAAACAATCCCATCGCCCCCTCAATCACAGAAATGTCAACATCCCTGGACTTCTCCAGAAAAAGACTGATTATGTAGTCTTTACCCATCATCCAGCCATCAAGGTTATAACAAGGTCTTTCGGATAAGATTGAGAGGTATGTGGGGTCAAGGTAGTCTGGGCCAACTTTGAATGTCTGAACCGTCAGGCCACGCTTTTTCAGAGCGGCCACAACGGACATCGTAATTGTTGTCTTTCCCACACCGCTCTGTGGAGCTGAAATCAGAACCCTCGGAAATAAGCCTTTTATCAAAATCAATTCTTTCTAACTGAAGAAATCCGAACTCTGAATTCTCAACTGTCCGGTAAAACCATATAATATAGCTTTTTAAAATAATCGTAGAATGATCAGCATGGCTGC
>JBFXII010000268.1:0-4966 GCA_050176095.1 Desulfomonilaceae bacterium | reverse complement strand
AATCATTATGAAAAATTCTTCCAAGCCCTTACAATCAATATAGTCGTCTGTCCCCACTATGGTTTGGAACAAATTTGACATGTGGATTTTCTCTATGCACGGCTTTTGCAATTACGAGGAAACTTCATGTTAGGTAACAGAACAAGTCGTACTTCTAAAAACGAGAACTCCGGATCGCATTCCCCTACACCCTATGGCGCCTCGCATAATGTCAAGAATGATGCGTTCATTGATTACTATGTAAAGCTGTGGCCTTACAGGTGGATCGAGAAAACGCTTTCTAAAGCCCCTAAAGCTGTCACTTCAAAGATCAAGTCTTTATACTCATTCAAAAACAGACTCTTACTATCCACTCTTTTTGTAGTTTCAGGAGTCTTGATTGTAATTGGGGTCGTCTTGCAGCTTTTTGTATTTCCTTCTGAAAGCCTTGACTCGAGGGTCATCCAGAACATAAAGGCGATTCATCTTGTGTCCAGCATAGTGGTGATAGTCCTTGGGTGGCTGTTCATAGACCGATTGTGCAAACTCATAACTTTACCTCTACAGGAACTGACAAAAAAAGCCGATGAAGTTAGCCGAGAGAAATCAGCCGGTATCCTGGACGAACCGGATGGACATGCAGCGACAGGCTCTTTTGATTTGCCTATTGGAACTGAACCATTCTCCTCAACGGATGAAATATATCGATTGACAGCGTCGTTTAACAGGATGCTGACAAGTCTGAAGGCTTCAGAAGACAGAATAAGGGATTCAGAGTCACGTTACAGATTTCTTTTTGATCACGGTCCTTCCCCAATATTTGTAATCGATAACCGTGATTCCAAAATTCTGGATGTAAACGCAAGAGCTATCGAGGAATATCAGTTCTCCAGAAATGAGCTACTGTCGATGCGTTTTTCAGACCTGGCTGTAGAAGGCGATCGTGATCAAATTGGAGATGCCCTTCAAACATCTTTTTCATCATCTGAAGGTTTTCCGCCCGTAATTCAGCACAAGAGAAAAGACGGCTCAGTCTTCACAGTCAATTTTCAGGCGACTCAAGGAACGTATCAAGGTCGTTCCGCGGTCATAGCAGCCGTTTGGGACACCACCGAAAGACTTGAGAAACAAGCAAGGCTCATCCATTCCAGCAAGATGTCCACTTTGGGAGAAATGGCCACAGGAATAGCGCATGAGCTTAACCAACCATTGTATATAATAAGACTGGGTTGTGATTATCTGGCCAAGAAGATCAAGTCGGGAAAAACCGTAACCAACGATGATCTTGAAAAAATACTTATGGAACTTAGAAACGGAGTAGAAAGGTCCACCAGGATAATAAACCGGCTACGCGAATTCGGCCGGAAATCTGATGAAACAATGTCTCTGGTGGATGTAAACAAGACCATAATCGATGCGGTAAGCCTTATGGACAAGCAGTTGGAATCCAGGTCAATAGTGTGCGAGTTAATATTGGATCAATCTATTCCGAAAATATTGGGCAACCCCAACAGACTGGAACAGGTATTTGTAAACCTCCTGGTAAATGCGCGAGATGCGATTTTGAGCAAGGAAGACGTTTGCGATCCTCAACAGTCGCGTGATAAGAAAGAAAAGATCAAAATAGAAAGCGCTACCGATGGCAGGAATGTCATTATAGATTTTTCTGATTCAGGTCCTGGAATCGTGGAGAATTTTGAGTCAAAAATATTTGAGCCTTTTTTCACGACGAAGCGATCCGGGGAAGGCACCGGACTTGGATTGGCTATCAGTTACCAGATAGTTAGAGATCACAAGGGTACAATCGACGTTTCAAATATCAATCAAGGCGGAGCTAGGTTCAGGCTAACTTTCCCTGTTTTTACCTCCGGAGATCAAACATGACAAAAATACTTTTGGTCGATGATGAAGCCGGGATTCGCCAGTTGTTACGCATGACACTGGAAATGGACGGTTACGAAGTTCTGGAAGCGAAAGACGGCCCTGAGGCTCTGCATATTTTTGAAAAGCAACTCCCTGAAATAGCGCTTGTGGACGTAAAATTACCCGGCATGAGTGGTATAGAAGTCCTCGATCGTATTAGAAAAATTAATCCCGACGTAGAAGTGATTGTCATTACCGGACATGGTGACATGGAAATGGCGATCGAATGCCTAAGAAGGGAAGCCTCAAATTTCCTTGTCAAACCGGTAAGTGATGAACTGATTTCATTGTCGATAGAAAGAGCGCTCGAAAAATTAAACCTCAAAAAGAAACTCAGGCAATACACGTATAATCTCGAAACCCTCGTTAGAGAAGCAAACATTGAACTGGAAAGAGCCTATACCTTTAGGGAAAACATCATTGAAAACTCCCCGGATGCTCTTGTCTGCATCCGAAAAGGTGGCGAAATAATTCTCTTCAATTCGGCAGCGGAAAAGCTCCTGGGACATTCGAAAAGGGATGTGGTAGGAAAAATGAATATCGTCAATTTATATCCGCTCGGAGTAGCCAGACAAATAATGAAGGATTTGAGATCGAACGATTTTGGCGGCAAGGGTTTCTTACAGAAAAGAGAAATTCAAATTCTCCACAAGAGCGGAAAAACCATTCCGGTATACATATCAGCAGCGTTACTTTATGAGGGTGGGCAAGAAACGGGCTCTGTAGGTATCTTCACTGATCTGACGGAAAAAAAGAGAATGGAAAAACAGCTACTGAGGTCTGAAAAACTCTCGTCCCTCGGTAAATTGGCTGAAAGCATTGCCCATGAAATGAAAGAGCCTCTAGGTCAAATCCTCGAGTCCGCCAACCTTCTGAGAAACAAGTTCCAGGACGATGCTGAAACCTGTGAAAAGTTATCTACAATAGTCAGGCAAACAAATATCGCCAAAGGAATCGTTCAGACCGTTCTGGATTTCTCCCATGAAACACCTCCTATAAAATCGCCTCAAATGGTTCCTGATATCGTTCAGAAAGCCATGAGGGGGCTTGATCTTCAAAACAGATATCCGGAAATCAATCTGAGAACTAAATTCGACCCAAACGTAGCTGAAATAAATGTCGATAAAAGTCAGCTGCTAAAAGTCATTACAAATTTAATGATAAATTCTATTGAACGGATGGATGGTGTTGGTAATCTAAACATAGATGTGAGAAGTTCGGACGATTTCGTCGAAATACAATTCGAGGATTTTGGGCCTGCAATCTCTGAAGAGACGATAGAAAACGTGTTTGATCCATTTTTTACTGTGAGGCAGTCACACCAGGAACTTATCTTGGGTCTGGGCCTGGCCATCAGCTATGCCATCGTCAAAAACCATGGTGGCGACATTTGTGTAAAACCGAAATCAGCCTCAGGCGCCACTTTCACTGTAAAGTTGCCGCGAGAACATGTATAAGTTTTCGTGTAATAATTTAGGACATGAATCCAAACCTAGACCTTAAGAATTGAATAATGAAAGAGAATGTAATCATAAAATGCGCTGACTCAGTAATCCTTGAGGGAGTCCTGGAGCTTCCAGAATCCACAAGCCCTCAAGTGCCCGCCGCCTTGGTTTGCCACCCTCACCCCTTGTATGGTGGGAATATGGCTAACAACGTTGTATCGGCTCTTTGTGAAATCTTTGTGTCAAGTGGCGTGGCAGCCTTAAGGTTCAATTTTCGGGGTGTGGGAAAAAGCTCCGGCAGACACGGCGATGGAATTTCAGAAACTATGGACGTCTCGGCCTGCCTGGATCTGTTGAGTTCTGATAATCGTTTTGACCGATCAAAATTGGTTCTGAGCGGCTACTCCTTCGGTAGTTGGGTCGCCATGAAAACAGCTGCCTCTGATGAAAGACCATCCCGTTTAATCATGATATCGCCTCCGGTTGATATGTATGATTTCAGCTTTCTAAGCTCCGAGAAACGCCCTAAACTGATGATTGCAGGCGACAATGATTTCGTTTGCTCTATACCGAAATACAATGAACTCATAAAGATTTGCTCTGATCCTTGTATCTCTGTAGTTCTGAAAGGTCACGATCATTTTCATTGGGGATCAGAGGCTGATATCAAGAAAAATGTCAGGGATTTTATGGAGTTTCATCCATTCTAGCTTGATTGGTGATTACCCGTAATCCGATGAGGATGGTATGAACTTCATCCTGGTGTGAAGATTTTTGACAACAACAAATTTTTCCTGAAATTCTCAGTGGGCGTTTTATAATGAATCTATCTATGACGCCCAAAAAAAACTAGGGGTGTCCCGAACATGGGTTTTTTTTCAAGATCAACATCTATGATGAGATACAAAACAAAGGGAGAAATAAATGTTTCTTTCTGGGAAGCCGTCGACTCCGGTATAAAATCAGGCTCGTTCAGAGAAATTGATAGTCCGGGAGAACTTATCGGAGTGGGTTGGACTTCAATAGAAGATTTTTCAGAATACGAATTCACTGGAGCCTCCTATCTCTACGGTAATTACGTGGCGCTTTCCCTGAGAGTGGACACCGTAAGAATTCCACCTCGCATCCTCGAAATTCATCTAAAAAAAGAGACCAGAAAACTTCTAAAAGAAACAGGCCAAAGAAGACTGTCTTCAAATCAAAGAAAGGAACTAAAAGAAACCGTAAAAGAAGTTCTGAAAAAACAGGTGCTTCCATCAATACAGGTTTTTGATTTCGTCTGGGATACTTCAAAATCGATTGTCTATTTCACAAGTCTTTCTATAAAAGCTCGCGAACGATTTGAGGATCATTTCAAAAAAAGTTTCGGGTTAAGCTTGATCCCTCTCATACCCTATCTAAAAGGGGATGAGGTCTTGGCAAGCCCTACGGACAAATCTACGCTCGAAAAACTCAAGGCTTCCGATTTCACTCCTCGACAAAATAGTCAACATGAATTCTGAGGTAATTAAATGGATTTCCTGGATATACTTAGAGAAAAAGCGTTTTTGGGAAGAGTATTTTTATCATGGCTGTGGTTCTAGTCTGATCATACGGGTGGAATTATCGAGATTCCGGGT
>JBFXII010000267.1:0-4992 GCA_050176095.1 Desulfomonilaceae bacterium | reverse complement strand
CTCGTCAGCCAGATCATGGAGTATATCAAGAATTACAACCAACTCTGGGCAAAGCCCTTCAAGTGGACCTACACGGGAAAGCCATTGGCTGCCTAAACATGCACCTTCTTAGAGGACATGACACTAGCTCCTGAGTGATCTGGAAGAGCGCAAGTTACTGGATCAAACAAATGAGTTACCAAGCTTGCGGCTCCAACATCATCTGGTAAACCAAGTAAACGCAATAAGTCTCGCAAAGAAAGGATCCCAATAACCACATTGTTGTTCACCACAGGAGCACCACTTATGCAAGCTGAAGAAAGAATTTTGGCAGCATTTAAAGCGGTAGTTTCATCTGGGATAACAGTAACGGGTTTAGACATGATCCTTGAAACTGGAATATCTTGAGATAGCCGTTCCGCAGCGTGCTTGTAGGCCATTCGATAAATTGTCAAAAAATCGGTAGGAGATATGTCAATATAGCCACCTCCAGACTTCATGGCCTCAAGTATGTCATCTTGTGAAATTTCTGTTTCGGAGGTGTGTATGTTAGTCTGCATATCATTTTCTCCTGTTCAAAATATGCATTGTCCTGATGCTGGTAAATGGACTTTTGTCGTGTAATAAATATTCCAATGCATCCAGCGCTGAATTTTAACTGAAGAATTGGCGCAAGTGGTTGGGTGGTTACGTGTGCCATGAAATATGTCAAAGGTTACATGTCTATGCGTTCCTGTTGAATTAAGCCCAGGCCATCTTTGTTGACAGTCTGGTCTCTTGACTATTTAGTAACTAATGATTTTATCAGCGAGCTTGATCTGTTCGTAAAGACTCTTCATATTCGACAGCTTCACGTATTCACTTTCATCCACACCGTGGATGGTCATGCACTTCCCTCAAGCGGCGAGTAATCCTTCACTCAGTGCGAATAGTTTTGTTTCTCCAGAAATGGGAAATTGTTCGGAATCTCCATCATAGAGATTTACTCCGGGACCATTCAAGAAGATGGTGACTTCTTCACCAGCGTTTAAAAGAAAATTTCCGAAACGAACGGCATTCCATTTGATTTCAGGTGAATTGCTTGACAAGATGATTAAGATTTGCATTTTGATGCCTCCTGGCAGTTGCGATAGGAAATATCTATAGCGAAGACATAGGGAAGAGGCAAGCGCAGACACCAGCGGCAAGTCCACCAGAGGACTTAAAGTGACCGAAGGGCAGCCTTTTCCCTATAGTCCTTCTGGTCCATCCCATATCCAGTTGGTCAAAAACGATATTTCTTTCGTTTTTGAAGTAGACTATGGGACTGGATGGCAGGATCCTGCCATCGGACAAGCCTTTTTTGGATCAAAATTAGTATTCTCTGTGTATTTTCAGCTAGTTCAGTCCTTATGACGGTCTGAACTCGCAGGATCCTGTGATTTTTAACGCCGACAAATCGCTAAATTCTGGATTTTCAACAGTCCAGTGAACTGGAATCCTGTAGTCTTAGCTGTTTGAACAATAATGTAGCTTCCTACGTTTTCTTGTTTGCGATATGTCTGAGTCGAAACGCTCAAATACATTTGAAGAATTTCTTGTCTTCTATGATCATATGATTGTGTATGACTTCGCTAGCGAGAAATACTAAAATTTCCCCTAGCGATAGCGAGTCATGCTTGTATTTTTCTGCAAGGTCGGCGCACTGGCCTAGTAGTTTGTCGTGTATCTTGCAGTGATTTTCTGAATCTTCGTAATTTGCCGATAAGAATACTTCAGATTCGTCTCTGAAGTGTTCTTTAACATGCTCAATAAGTGCATTAATCAGGTTTAAGCAGTGTTCTTTTGATTCTCCTGCAATTATAGCGGAAAGTAGTCTGTTGGATAATTGAAAAAGGTGATGGTGTTGGGAGTCAATGGTTTGGTTGCCAGATTCGTAGCGTTTGCTCCACTGTAAATGGATAAGCCCTGTTTGATAAAGCTTGCTAGGTGAAAAGTAGATATCTTCAGGATCAATATAGTATTCGACTCTATTCCGCCCTAGGTTTTTCGCGCGATAAAGCGCTTCGTCTGCGTGATGTAAACGAAAGTCAATAGTTTTTGAATCTCCCCAGAATGTGACAGCCCCGATGCTGACTGTCGTCCGAAGTATATTGCTATGTGACTCTATTGCTGCATTTGCAACATTTTTACGAAGCCTTTCGGCAGCGATGTGACTCCCCTCGTGATCGGTATCTAGAAGTAATATCGCAAATTCTTCTCCGCCTATTCGTCCCACAATGTCAATGGATCTTACGGATTCTTTGCAAATTCTTGCAATTTTTTGTAAAACAACATCGCCAATTTCATGACCATAGGTGTCGTTGGTGTTCTTAAAATGATCAATGTCAAGCATTAAAAGGGTGAGTGGCTCTTCAGAACGGGCAGCCCTCGTAATTTCTCTTGCGGATTGTTCATAAAAAAACCTCCTATTTCCAATTCTTGTCAAATAGTCTTCGGAGGCAAGTTTCAAAAGCTCTTCTTCGTAGGTCTTTATTTTCGTAAAGTCTTGAATCTGAGAAATGAAGAATTGAGGTTTTCCAAAGATATCACAAATCAACGAAACGCTTAAAAGAATGTGCAACATATCGCCTGTTTTTTTGAAATATCTTTTCTCGAGCTGGTAAGAAGCGATTTCTTTCCGAAGAAGGCGCTGGACGTTTTCAAGATCAATTTCAAGATCGTCAGGGTGGGTTATGTCCTGAAATGTAAGGTCCGACATTTCACTTTCTGAATATCCTACCATTCCACACAGAGACTTGTTGACTCTTATCCATTTGCCTGACAAGTCAACAATGGCCATGCCGATGGCTGCGTGAGTGAATGCGCTGGTAAACAATTCCAGTTCACTGTGATTGCAAAAACGTTCTACCAAAATTTTCTACTCCTTGATTATAATTTAAAAAATACAGCTACGCTTGTGAACGAAATTTAAATATACTAATTGCTTTTTCCTATTTTTACCCAGAACACGGTTCCGTCAGGTTCCTCTGAACTGAAGCCTACTTTTCCACCAAGATAGTTTTCTGTGAGTAGCTTTATGGAGTATGTTCCAAGACCACGGTCTATCCCTTTTGTCGAGAATGACCGTTTGAAAATCTGTACTTTGACATGGTCGGGTATGACTCTTCTGCTGGCAACCCAAAATTTTGCAAAATCACCGTCATCGTCTAGTCCTATTGTGATACTTCCTCCTTCCGATGTCGCTTCAAGTGCATTGATGACCATGTTTATGATAACGCGCATGAGTAAAGTGTAGTCGGAGGAAATTTGAACGTTGACGCTGCTGGGCGAAACAACTATTTTCTTTCCATATGCTTTAGGGTGCGTGCGGTACTCGTTTGCAGCTAAATTTATAAGTTCAATGCCTTGTAAAGTGATCATTGAAAGTTTATATTCTTTGTTTTCAAGCGCCAATAGTTGTTTTTGTTTCTTGATTTCTTCTACAAGGCCAAATAGTGAAGCTTGGACAAGGCTCATTAATTCTTTACTTTCTTCTGGAACTTCGTCGAACAAGGTGTCAAGTAGGGCTTTTGCTCCTCCGGCTGCATTAAGAATATCGTGAAAAAAGATTCGTTCCAGTATTTTTCTGCGTTTTTCGTCTTCTATATCTACGATTGAGACAACATAATACTTAGCGTTTTCAACATCCCAAGGAGAAACAAATACTCTCAGGTCTTTTGCCGAGCTTTCATCGTCATGTTTGATGAGTAGTTGGCAGTCGTGTTGAGTTTTTGAATTTTTTATCATGCTTTCTAGGACTGCTTTGAGTGCGCCACATTCTCTGCAAAATGTAGAAGTGCCACAACCTGCTTCTTCCACGTGGGCGTAGTTGCACCCCATTGCTTCACCAGGGCGAAGCCCAAGGAAATTCCCTAGGTCGTTGATGCCAAGGATGTCTAAAAAAGCTTTATTGCTGAAAACTATTTGCCGGTGACTGTTTAAAACAATCAGCGGAAGAGGAAAAAAGTCAAAGTAGCTAGAGCATATGTGCCCAGAAAGCTTTTCTCTTTCTTCCTGCACTTCATTGAGTCTTAGACGTTCTGGAGGAGCGCATTTAGTGTGTAACTGATCGCTGTTCATGTCGATATCCTTCCGGATGATTTAGTTGAAAATTAGAAAAGTAGTGCGTGCAATATCGGTATCTTGCATCACTTAGACCTAAATCTAGTACGTTCGGTGGTCAAAAACGAAATTTCTTTCGTTTTTAGGGCTGCCTATCGGGTTTAATCGCAAAACTTTGCTATTCTGCACTTCTCTTTGTGTAACACTGTGCATTTACGGTGTATTTTTTAGCTTGGTTTCGGGATTCGCGGTACATGGTAGGTCTGCGCTCACAGAATCCTACGATTTTCAGCGCCGAGAAAACGGCAAATTCCTGGATTTTCAAAAGTCCAGTAAACTGGAATCCTGGGGCATCGGTCTCACGGTGAGTTTCATGGCAACTTCACTGGACTCTTGTCCAAAGTAATTCTTGAACTTTTTCTCCGCCAGCAGCAACACCAAGTAAACTTCCCAAGCTGTGGCCGATGGAGTACTCTCTGACCCTGTCCAGGTCCAGCTGGCCCAGCTGGGCGGCACTGGGACCAGCCCAAGGCTAATCCAGGCCCAACATACCACGCCGTTAAAAAAAGGTGAACCACCGGGTGGGGCGGTCCACCTTCAATCTTTAAACTAAACCAAAACCTTACACGAGATCGTTGTAGGATCATCGATTTTTACTGGGGTGTCAAATCCAAGGGTTCTGACAATCCATGCTTCACCTTTGGTTTCGATAGACGCGCTCTTGGCTTCAGGCAAGCAGGTTCCTGGTCAGGGATAAACAATCAAATTCCCTCGTCATCTCAACCATTTCTGCCAGTGCAGGTTCCTGGTGCGCCAGGTAAAGCCTGGAGAAGGAGAATGTATGGAATGCTGAAACCTTCTTTGGAACCCTGCGGGTAACCAAGCCCGTCCGGCCAAGTGTGCTGACAGCCGGAACCGAGTGTTGCGCGG
>JBFXII010000266.1:0-4999 GCA_050176095.1 Desulfomonilaceae bacterium | reverse complement strand
ACCACCCGGGACGGGGTGATTATCAGGATACCGGCAAGCGACATCCGGGTGCAGGGCCGCTCCACTCAGGGGGTGCGGATCATGAATGTCAAGCCGGGTGATGAGGTGGCGGCGATAGCGAGGATAAACTGAGGGGAAGTCCGGCGGAGAGAGGCGGCCTGGGATATGAGCTTCTAGCGCTGCTGCCCGCAGATGGAGCGGCGGCGCTATCGGCCTGCGTGGTCCTGGCCACAGACCCCAGAAACTCGATAGCCGTCGAAACTTGGGCGCAATATTCGGCTAGAAAGCGATAGCTCGCGGCCCCTCTGTTATCTACGAGGCCATTTCCGTAGACCAGCAGAACTTGCATGGTC
Source organism: Desulfomonilaceae bacterium (assembly GCA_050176095.1). GTDB lineage: Bacteria > Desulfobacterota > Desulfomonilia > Desulfomonilales > Desulfomonilaceae > CAITZA01. The sequence goes on along the minus strand of JBFXII010000266.1, from coordinate 4,646 downwards.
CGGCCTTCGTCACTTGACAGGCCAAAAAGCACTTCCAGATGGTGTTGGTGATGACTAGGCCTGAGGAACTGCGCGTCCTGCAAGGAGTGGCTTTGAGAAATTGCCGTGAATAAGTTGAAGGCTAGGGAGCCACCCATAGAGCTAATCTTATTCAGCGAGAAAAAGCGGGAGTTGATCAAGCTTCTGGAGCGGGATCAAGGTCGCGAATAGATGCGAGAGGAAAAGATGCCCGAGGCCGTACGGACGGCCTCGGGTTAAAATCATTATATCAGACCCTCATTCGTAGTCAATTCGGATACAGTACAGATCACCCAACCGTTTTCTCTCAAGTCATCCTCATGACCGACAATATTCGATGCACGACAAGCGAAAGCCAATAAGTGAGTTTGGCGACTGAATGCGACATGAGCAATTTTCAGGTTTTGTTTATGGTAAGCTTTTTGTTTTTGTGATTCCGGACGATTGCCCTTCAAAAATTCAATCAAACGCCCTGCATCTGTTGCCCTCTGATAATACGTTTCCAAGTATAATGTTGCAGTATGCGTTTCACCTTTAACGGAGTGGACTGTTCCGATATGGATAACAATTCCATTGTCCCCCACAAATTGATTCTTCGTATGAGCAACCTTGTTGCCAACCTCCAATGCTGAGTCAATCGAATTATCATTGAGAAAGGTGGTGGCTTTTTCGTTTAGAGGCCAAATAGGCTGCACTGCTAAAATGATTTGGCTGCGAAGTGCTGCAGGTGTAACGCCTAAATCACAAGCCTGAAGCTGAAGGAAATACTTTGCGATTTTTTCCCGGAACTTATAATACGACTTTTCATGCACATGTTTCCAGAAGTAGTCAAGGGAGGCCAGCGTATAGCTTCGCCCCGACGTTTCGTCTTTAATGCCTGCAACATCAAGGGCGCGAGCGATTCCTTGCATGATTATCTCAAGAAAGCGCTTCGCTCCTTCAGCATCGGCTATTTGCACAGCATAGGCTGCATAGGAAATTAGATTAGAGAATTGACGGCTTTGCACTCGTTGCGATTTATCAAAGTGAGGGAAATAGGTTGGAATGGACAGTTTACCATCCGAGCTCCTGTCTTTACCAATCCACCCAATTGCTTTATATGTGCCTTTAGATGGCAACGCGCCTGATAGCCTTTCTATAAGATTTGAAAAAGCTCGGATAACCGTCTGCTCTTCTCCTTCTTGATATGTAATCAGATAGGTTGGTTGCGAAACTGTTGAATCGCATGACTGCAAGGTGACGTCGTCGTACAGCCTTACAGTACTCAATAAGTGAGTAATCGTCGTTCCATATCGTCGAGAATCCGAGAAATGGAGAGGATTTCTGGGAGACCAATATCCTTCATTGTGAACGTTATCATGATAGATTGCCTGATTTGGATCTCCTATGCACTGTATAACAAGTTGTTCAGGATTAAAAACGGTACTCAAGACTCGAAATTGATGCTCATCGGTATCTTGAGTTTCGTCCAGAAGCACCATAAAAAAGCGATTAGAAATGGATTGAGAAATCTCTGGCATTTTCTGCAAGTATCGTAATGCAATGGCATATGCATCATTGTAGCTAAGAACACCCTGTTTTAGAATACTTTTGCGAATAGATTGAATTTTGCTAAATGTAGGCGTGGATTCCGAAAGCCCTGAAATCGGCAAATCTAGACTTTTTCCAACGAGCAGAGAATCTGGATTGAACCAGTAGTTGCCCAGAGCTCCTAAGCCACCTCTTGGCTCTAACCATTTTTGCAGACCACGATCACGAGAATATTTTCTTTCTAATTCCCAGAAGAAGCGGCCATTCTCAATAGCAACTATTGATCCTTTAAATTCAGACCTATACCAAGGTGCTGCAAGAAATTGGTTTACAAAGCTCTGAATCGTCCCAAAAAAATTTGGGTACCTAAACAGAGTGGATGATGCGATATCGGCTTTTTCTTTGATCTTGTCAATCGCTACATTTGTATGGGTGAGAACGCAAATGCCACGCCCATCCTTAAAAGGCATTTTACTGGCCAAGATCAAGAGTTTAGCTAAAAGGGCCGTTGTCTTACCACTACCAGGACATGCAACGACGTCACGTGATTCCATGCAACGAATAAAAGCTCTACGTTCGCAGTTAAATTTAGCTCTATCCGGCAGTAGCAACTTTTCTGCGTACTCAATATCGTGATCTGTGATTTCAATTTTCACGTGCAACCTCCTTTGGTTCGGTCACATGATAGATTGCATTTAGAATATATTTTAGACTTTTTGCTGCTTGAATCTCTGACTTTAGGACACATGCATCTTGTCCACTCAACCTCTCCTCTAGGTGAGCTGCAAATACCTGCGCAGTTACCGCCTTGGAGATTTCTTTACCTAGCATCATATTTTGATATATCTCAAAAGCAATCTTTTCATTTTTTCTGGTATTGTTACTCCAACATTCTCGCCACTTTCCTAAATCTGCATTGACCTTTGCATCGACTTCACCGGCTTTTGACTCTTGGGGTATACCGCTTTGGGAGTTGGACAGCTTCTCAGCCCACAGCAGCGCCCTATAAAACTCGGTTTGAAACAATGAGATCGAGATCTCATATTCCAGTGTCCAATTAGGGGAGAGAAATACTTTGACCTCGTCATTTTCAAAATCTTCAAGGCTCTGCTTTCTGCTTGCTTTAGCTTTTTCAATTTCCTCTTCTGTGGATGTACTTGACCACTCAAGTGGTTTCACATCCATATCGGTGATAAGGGCTACTTTAATTCCCATAAGAGCGTCATTTTGACGCTGAAATATCCTTACAAAATGCAAAAAAGCTGTACTGCCGACATTTACAATTGAGACGCCATATCGATGGAGTGGTCGATCGATGACTTTCGCTATTGTGGGAATTAGAAGGTTTTCAGCATCGCCCTCCACAAGCAAAACACCACGAGCAAAAAATAGATTTGCTTTGGTAGCATCCAAGAACCGATAGAGGAAATCGTAATTCTTTGGCTGGAGTTTCGTATACTGGCTCGCTAAAGGAAATACCATGTTGCCCTTGCAGAGAATCAAACTTTCAAGAGGGACGCTAGATCCCATGGTGGTACTATGGGTCGTTAAAATGTATTGGCCTTTTGTCGATTTTCCTTCGAGATAGCGGATCAGACGAAGTTGGGCTTGAGGATGCAAATGCGCTTCCAACTCCTCAATCAATGCGAGTTTCAGCCCGTATGTCTCTTCAGATTGAAGGAGTAGAAACTCAGTTGCCATAAACAAGAGATTTGCAGCCCCAAGTCCAGATGGATTTGTATCGAGAGACAGAGAAAGCCGTTTAAGAATATCGGTGAGATCACCACCAGATATGCTGACGGACGCTGTATGCAATTCATTTTGTGGGAAGAACGCATCAACGTAGGTCTTCAGTACCTCCATCAGTTTGCTAGCGCCGGAATTATCCTCCTTGGGGCAGAAATAATCCTCAATGGCTTTATTCGCCCCTTCAAAAATTGTCTCAAGATCGTGCTTTTTGGCTTCTCCATTTTGGAAAAGCGAATGAGCTTTGAGAATCTGTGCAAAACGAGATCGACGACCGGGAGTCAACTCCGCGTCGGCGTCACGCAGGGGCTTGAGATAAGTTACGCGCAATAGGGATCGTGCATCTCCATCCATTGAAATCCCGACTGGATCGGCCCCAGCTCGTATATCTGTCATAATGCGGTCTCCCTTTATTCGCGCGGTTAACCGGATCTTGAGTACAAAGAGACGCTCACCATCGATTTCTTCCGTGCCGATCCATTCAAGAAAACATCCTGCTTCTTGGTGGGAGAAACCACGAAAAACGCACTCAATTTTTAGGTTTTGTGCTCTTTTCTCACCTTCTGCATAAAAGTCAGATTCCTCTAAGCGAATCCATTCTCCGCTTTGAGTTAGGAGGGTGTAACGAATCGCGTCAACGATCGCAGTTTTTCCTGAATCGTTCTCACCGATCAAAACATTTAATCCTTCCGAGAACGGAACAGAGAGGCCAGGTTTTGCAGTCTCAAAGGAATCGCCTTCAATGCCATATTTTCTGAAATTCCAGAGATTTACTTCGGCGAGATACATGTTACGTCAACCTTCTCATATTTTGAGGCATTAATGCAAGTAGCGATTGTTATTTATGACTCTAATATATAAATCTCCTGGCAGGGCTCGAAAATTTTGTGTAAAAGAATGCACCATAAAATATATTAGTATTCATAAATATCACAGATAGACCTCGCTCTCAAGCTCTTCCAGCCCCTCTGCAGAAGCTTTGCCGAACATGCCATAGTATTTCGAGAGATCTATCTTTTCAATTTTAATCTTCGGCTTTGTGCCTTCCTCTAGCTTTACATCTTCCATCGGTTTGAAGACTCCGCCTTCGTATACACATTCAATGGTTTCGCTGGCGCTGATACTCATTGTCTCCATCCTCTTGTAGAATCTGTATATCTCAACTTCCTGCTATTCAATCTTCTGGTGGCATGAGTGCTGCTGCAGACTCATTGCAGGTTGCCCACTTCTTCCCGAACTATTGCCGATAAGCTGCCGATGTATTGCCGATATTTTGCCGATAAACTATAGGATCGAGCACGACGGGAGGGATCGGCTACTTCCAGCCAGCCATCTCTAACCCAATCCGTTAG
>JBFXII010000265.1:0-5025 GCA_050176095.1 Desulfomonilaceae bacterium | reverse complement strand
ACGCTACAGAAAGAGGTAAGAACTGCTTTTCTAAGAGATAACTACGCCAGTGAAACTCGTCTGAATATTGCCTTTCATATCCCTGGAATTAATTCTAATGATGTCAATTCATTAGACCTGGCAGGTGACATTCTGGGAGCCAGAGACAGCTCTAGACTTGTAAAAACATTGAAGAAAGAAAAGGCCTTGGTAAACTCTATTTCGGCCTACGCCCTTACCCCAAAGGATCCGGGGATCATGGTTGTTTCTGCGACTTTGGAAGCGAAGAATCTTGAAGCCGTTACTCGGGGCATAATGGAAGAAATATCTAAACTAGCCGCAGAACCTCCATCAATAGACGAGTTAGAAAGAGCTAAGGTTCACATAGAGTCCCAGCACATTTATGCTAGGGAAACGGTTCAGGGGATGTGCAGAAGCATTGGAAGCTTTAGAGCCGATCTAGGGGACGCTTATTACGAAGAAAAATATCTGACGCTTATTCGTGCGGTTACACCCGAGGAGATTTCGCAGGTTGCGAAATCCTATTTGTTTGCGCCAAACGCTAACATCTCAGTCTTACTTCCATCTAATACATCTACTGATTTTGATGTGGCATCACTGGCTCATATTGTCGAGTCTTTTGGGACTTTGTCCAGTAGTGAGGATGTAAACAACGTTGGTGTTCACAAAGCCCACGAAACAGTATTGCCAAACGGAATCAAAGTCGTATTGCTGAGGGATGATTCTAACCCAGCAGTTTCATTGAGAATAGCACATCAGGGTGGAAAGCGGTATGAAACCAGAGAAACTGAAGGCATAATGAATTTCATTTCCCAAATGTTGCCCAAGGGCGCCGCTAATCTTGACGAGGCCCAAATATTTAATAAGGTTGAGGATATGGGCGGAAGACTGGCGGGCTTTTCAGGTTATGATTCTTTTGGTTTATCAGCGACTTTCTTCTCTCGGTTTTTGGATCAAGGCCTTGAACTACTCGCAAAAATCCACAGGGATCCTACTTTTCCAGAAGATAAAATGGAAAGAGAACGGCTACTTATAATAAATCGAATCAAGACTGAGCCTGACAGACCGATTCAATATGCTTTTAGCGAATTGAACAAGATCCTTTTTCGGGATCATCCATATGGTTTCAATAAGGAAGGAACTTTGGCAACCGTCGCTGGTTTTAGCTCAAAGGACCTGAAAGAAACTTACTCACTCTACGCTGTGCCTAGCAATACGGTTATTACCGTTGTAGGAGAGATGGATCCACAGAAAGCTTTGAAGAAGATCACTGAGCTTTTCGGGACCATACCATCAAAAAAACTGGATGCGCCTAATGTTCCTGGAGAAAACGCCCTTCAAGGCGTATCTGAGAACAAGATTCTCATCCCACGTGCAAAAGCTCATATAGCAATAGGCTTTCCAGCAGTATCAATTTATGATCCGGAACGTTATCCCCTCGAAGTTTTAAACAATTTACTCTCTGGGCAGGGTGGAAGGCTTTTCCTTCAACTTAGGGACAGGGAGTCACTGGCGTATGTGGTGGCGTCATTTGTGAGACCGGGGGTTGATCCTGGCCTTTTCGGATTTTATATCGCATGTGACACATTAAAAGTTGACAAGGCAATGGAAGGCTTATTTAGAGAAATTGGAAAAGTACGGATAGATTCTCTAGCTGAGAAAGAGGTTAAAGATTCTATAAATAATCTAGTTGGAAATCACTTGATCAACCTCCAAAGTTCCTGGTCGAGATCAGAGAACTCCGCCTTGAATACGTTGTATGGTCTGGGCTATGATTATGATTCCGAATACGTCAAGAAGATTTCCCAGGTCACCCCTGAAGATATAAAACGAGTCGCGCAGAAATATCTTGATCCAGAAAAGTGCGCCATTCTTAAAATATTACCGGATGGCGACGATAATAAGAGTTGATGACATTTCTGCGAAGCGATCCGAGTGAAATTCTTTTGTTAGGCGTGGCAGATCATTTGTCACGCCAGAAGCCTTCTATATCTTAGAAAAAACGCTCGAGAGTTTAGAGATGTCATTAACCACTACCCTCAAATGGAGATATTTTTGAGCATTGTCCAAGGATCTCTAAAAGGGATAAAACCCTCCCAGCATGCACGTCTAGAGAAATTAGGAGCTAGACGTATTTCTCCTGACAAAATAGTCACTCAAGAGTTTGCTAGGACAATGACTGCACTTTCTTTTGAATTAGGTCAGCAGATTGGTGTCTTGGTAGATCGCAAGGGCAAAATATTTAAAGTGCTTGTTGGAGACGCCAAATCAATCCTGATTCCAAAACTCAATTCCTGGCGAGTTGGGTCGGGTCGATTGCGTGGCCTTAGATTCATACATACTCACCTGAAAAATGAGCCTCTAAGCCAGGAGGATCTCACAGATTTATCACTTTTGCGCTTTGATCTTGTGGCGGCAATTGGCTTGGATTCTCAGGGGTTCCCTAAAGATGCCTATATAGCGCATGTCTTGCCACCAAACCCTGACGGAAATGTCTATGAAACCCTCCCTCCAATACCGCCATCCCAGTTAGACACTGACTTCCTAGGGTTTGTGAGAGCCCTGGAGGATGAGATTGACAAATCCGTAAAATCGCTTGATTTGGATAAGTCCAAAGAGCGAGCTTACATTATCGGTAGGACAGTGGGACGTGATTGGGAAATTGAGGAATCCCTCAATGAACTCATAGAACTTGCGAAGTCATCAGGACTCCGAGTAGTTGGAACAGCCATTCAAAGAAGAGATTCCGTTGATCCTCATTTCGTTGTCGGCAAAGGCAAACTACGTCAAATAGTTGTGGACGCTCTTCAAAAGGGCGCAGGGTTGATGATTTTTGATACTGAATTGACACCAGCGCAAGTTAAGTCAATAGCTGATTTCACTGAAATAAAAGTATTGGATCGTTCGCAATTGATTCTCGACATATTTGCTCAAAGAGCCAAATCGAGAGAAGGCAAGCTCCAAGTTGAACTCGCACAGTTGAAATATGCTCTACCAGGATTAAGAGAAAAAGATGATGCGCTTTCAAGGCTGACAGGCGGAATAGGGGGAAGAGGACCTGGGGAAACGTCACTTGAGATAGACAGACGCAGAATACATACACGCATAACTTTTCTCGAAAAACAGATTGAGAAGATTTCCAAGAATAGAGCTCTTCGACGAGGCCTCAGGAATAGGCGTCATGTTCCGGTTATTTCAATAGTAGGATACACAAATGCGGGCAAATCAACACTGTTAAATAAATTGACAAAATCGCGCATTTTGGTTGAGGACAAGCTGTTCGCGACCCTCGATCCGACGAGCAGAAGACTGAGGTTCCCCAGAGAAACTGAGGTCATCATCACTGACACTGTGGGCTTCATTCACGAATTACCGGAAGAGCTTTTTACGGCCTTTTCAGCTACACTAGATGAGTTGAGGGATGCTGATGTTCTTCTGCACGTAATTGACTGCTCAAACCCAGTGTTTGAGAAACAGTTGGTTGCCGTTGAGAAAATTCTCGAGAGACTTGACCTAATTCAGATTCCATTGATCCGCGTTTTCAACAAAACAGATCTGGTTCCGGATGAAGTCGTACAGAATATTTGCCTTTCATATAACGGTTTACCTATTTCGGCGCTGAATTCAAAGACATTTCCACCTCTGATTCAAAAGTTGGAAGATGAAGTACTTAGTTCTCTCAATCGCAACAGTGATTTTGTTGAATTAGAGGATGATTATCCAAGGATAGGAACAAGATAAATTGATGCCGGAAAAAAACGAACGCGGAAAACTCCTTTTATCGCTCAGCTTGATAACTGTAATGATGATAGGGGCTGGATATCTAGCTATCACAGGTTATCTCCAATCTATTCTATCAGACGTTAGTTTCATGTTCAGTAGTAGGGAAAATTTACGCTCATACATTGAAAGCTTTGGAGCTTTGGCGCCAATTGCATTCATATCTATTCAGGCCCTTCAGGTAGTTTTTGCTCCGATTCCGGGAGAACTTACGGGAGCCGTAGGTGGCTTTATTTTTGGTGTCTGGCCCAATGTGATCTATTCAACTATAGGTCTCACGATTGGCTCGGTCCTGGCATTTATGGCAGCAAGAATCATTGGACTTCCTTTAGTCAAATTGGTAGTCAGTTCAAAATTGTTGAACCGCTTTGAGTTTCTGACCCATTCCAAGGGCATTCTGTTAGCATTGGCGTTCTTTATTATTCCAGGATTCCCCAAAGATATTCTGTCTTATATTTTAGGCCTCAGTCCCATGGGGTTTCTAACATTCTTATTGGTCTGCGCCTTGGGTCGCATACCTGGCACTATATTGCTCAGCTACAGCGGGGCAGCAGTTTATGATGAAAATTGGCCACTCTTGGCTTCGCTCACCATATTGTGCGCAATAGTAATCTCTATTTTCTATTTCAAGCGGACACAAATAGAGTTATGGCTAAAAACTAGAAAAGAACACCAATTGTGAAAAAGCATCTGACGACAGAAGGGTATGCTTTAATGCTAGAATATCATTGACCGGTTGGGATTTTTTGACTAACAATTGATGCATGGCTCGACCTTATATTGTTGTTGAAAATTAAAGATCTACCGGAAAGTTATGTTTTCAGAAAACTGAACTTAGGCGTTTTTGTTTTGGAAAATCCCAAATTCTTAAAGTTTATCGAGTTGCTGGCCAACCTGAATCATTCCGACAAAATTCCTTCAAAGCATTGCAGGGCCTGTGGAAAGATGTACGCTGATCTTCACGAATACATCTGGGATACTGAAGCTAAAGGCCAAACCATGGAAGACGTAGGCGGGGTAATGGGCAAGGCTTACACCATGCTTTATCGTAATTGCTCTTGCGGAAACACTTTGGTGCTAACCTTGACTGGAGACAACTTTCCCGAACTGTCAGAATTTTGGGATATGATCAATCAGGAATCCCAAGATCAACAGGTTCCTGTAAAAACTATGGTTTCTACTTTTATGGCTGATTGGGAACATTTTATCGAAAAACAAAGAAAGAAAACTAAAAAAATAACTCGC
>JBFXII010000264.1:0-5044 GCA_050176095.1 Desulfomonilaceae bacterium | reverse complement strand
TGGAAATCTATGAGCGCATAACAAAAGCTCCCGAGGATGATGGACTTTTTAGCACCACTGCCGGACCCTCCAGGGAGATCCTCAAAACGCGCCGACCATTGCGTGACATTTTTTCACAACCTTTCTCGCCCCCACCAATTAATGGACGTCAATTGACTGCCGCGCGAATTGAAAGCGGTGGTGAAATGACCGTTATCTTGAAGCTGGACGACGAAGATGTGCTATCGGTCAACTGCGGTGCGGTCAGCCCGGTAGATCCCCTGCGCGGCATGTGGGTGATCGGAAAGGATTGGTACGTTGAGGTAGCACACGTCGAGCTTGAAACTGATGGTAACGGCGTCAAAGTCATAACCCGGGGAGAAATCTTCGTGAATGGAGTTTCGCTCAATGAGCAGTATGGCTACGATGAAACTTTTGGCTTCCAGCCTCTGGACGATAAGCCTTTTTACTTTTTCGCTAAAGACGGCCAGATCGGCATAAACTACGCCGGGGAATCACACGACCTCGGTTTTGAAAGCGTTTCACATTACGCCTGTTGCAGTGCCGGGGCTTTCAACCCCAAGTCATATCTGACCATGGTCACATTCTTTGCCCAAGCAAACAACAGAGAATATTATGTCGAATTAGGTCTCTTTTCCACCTTCGACACAATCGTCATGGATCTTTCCGGCGCTGGGCTCACAGTGGAAGCCTACTGGCTGGAGGACGGCTCCTGGCCAGACGAAGAGCATATTCAATCGAGGCCAACCGGTTCATTGCCTGGGTGGGTGTTGAAACTTCATGAGGCAGAACGCAAGAATATTATTCCCTATCAAATTGACTCCCCTCTCTTCGAAGGCAAAGTGCTCAGTGCGAAAACAGTCATCCAAAACTCCATAGCTACTGTTGAGGTATTGCTAGATGATGAGGTTGTTCTCAGTGTTCCCGTCGGTGATCTGACTTATTCAGCTGCCATGGATGCGGTTTTTGGAGTTTGGGTGCATGGGGAGGACTGGTACATGGAGATGGCGCATGTCGCGTATGAAACTGAGGGTAACATCTTCAAAGGCATAACCCAGGGTGAGATTTTCAGGAGCGGCGAGTCGCTCAGCCAATTGTTTGGATACGACGAGACCTTCGGCTTCCAGATCTTAGCCGGTGAGCCATTCTTCTTCTTCAATAAAGGGGGTGAAATTGGCTTGAACTATGCCGGGGAGGAGATGCTGCTCGGTTTTGATGAAGTCGCCCACCACTACTGCTGCGGTTTTAGCATTTATAACCCTGCGCATTTTGAGAATATGGTTGCCTTCTTCGCCAGCCGAGAGGGCAAGCGCTATTACGTCGAAGCGGGTGTGTTTGAGTAGAGAAAAACAAGACCTCAAATATCTCTCACGATTTACCCCAAAAGTCTCTTATGGTTTTGACTGCATGGCAATATGCATACGCATGCAACGATAATGTCTTGGTAGTACCAATCGGGTGCTTAAAGCCGTAACGCTTAAGAAATCTAAGCAAAATTAAAGCGGGACGAAGTCAAAACGTCCCGCTTTTTTCTAGAAATTTTTACAGATTTTCCAACTTGCTGACCATACCCTCGATCACGTTAAAGCCGCCCTGCCAGAATTCGGCCTTGGTGACATCCAGGCCAACCTCAGCCAACAAGGGGATAGGTGCTATCGAACCGCCGGCTGAGAGGATGCGCATGTACTTGGGCTTAAAGCTTTCACCTTCTTCCTGGTAGCGCTTATACAGCGCGAAGACCAGCAATTGCCCAAAAGCATAGGCATACACATAGAAGGGGGTGCCGTAAATGTGGGGGATGGAAACCCATTCATACTTGAATTCATCAGAAACATCCACCGCGTCGCCAAACTCTTCCTTTAGATTTGCCAGATAGGCTTCACTCAGTTCATCGACCGAAGCGTTCTTGGCAATCATCTCGTGTGCTTCGCGCTCGAAAAGGGCAAAGTAAATTTGGCGGATGATGGTCGCAAAGGCGTCATCAAGCTGACCAAAAAGAATGTCCTGTTTGACGCCATCATCGGTCTCGCGCTCCAGCAGCAGATCGGTCAGGGTCATCTCACCAAAGGTGGAGGCGGTCTCAGCCAGAGGCAGGCAGGCATGCTGGGTGAAGATGCTGTGCTCTTCTGCCATCATGGAATGGATGGCGTGCCCGAGTTCGTGCGCCATGGTGGAAACGTCGTCAGCTTTACCCTGGTAGTTGAGCATCACCCAGGGAGTCAAAGCCGGTCCCAGGGTCGAACAAAAAGCTCCGCCCATTTTGCCTTTCCGAACCTGGCTGTCCACGTGGGCTTCATTAAAAACGCGCTTTGCCAATTGGGCAAATTTCGGATCAAAACGTTCAAAGGCTTCAAAGGTCATGGCAGTAGCTTGTTGAAAGCTATAGCGTTTGTCAGACTCAGAAATAGGAGCGTAGATGTCATATCGGCGCAATTTTTCCATGCCGATCTTGCTTGCCTTCAGGCGGAAATAGCGCTGGAAGATATCGACATTCTTACGGGCAACCTCAAGTAAGGTTTCGATGACCTCATCCGGCAAATCGTTGATGGTATTGCGCACTGCAATCGGGCTGGCAAAGCCGCGCAGGGACACGTTCTCGTTTTTCCAGTCGCGCACGATATTCTGATAGATCTGACCCAGGATGGGAGCGTCTTCACCGTAAACACGGTAAAGCTCCTGGTAGGCGCGGGCGCGCAGGTCAGGGTCTGAGCTGCGGACGTAAGACATCAGCTCACCACGGGTCAGTTCTTTTTGCTCTCCATCAACTTCCAGCTTGAAAACATAACGGTTAGTGATGGAATCATAGAGCATATCCATGGCGCTTGAGCCAGTGACGTTCTTGATATTGATGATCTTTTCTTCAGCTTCACTGAGCGTGTAGGGCTTGAAGTTGCGGATTTGCTCCAACCAATAGCGATAGTCACCACTTGCGTCAAGCAAACGGGCTACATTCTGGTCATCCAGAGCTTTCCACCAGAGGTTAAAGAAAAGGGTGCGGTTTTCGATCTCAGCCACAAATTGCTGCACTTTGGCGATAGCGATTTGGGCTTTCTGATCTTGCGTGTTGGCGGCAAAACTAAGGGAGGCAAAACCGTACAAACGGTAGGCCAGTTCATGGCTGGCTTCCATGCCCTTGATCATTTCTAAAAAGCGTTCTGCAGAAATGTCCGGTTTTAGTTCGTCCCGATAGCCCTCAAAGCGTTCAACATTTTTACTGATGGCCTGGTAGGTCTCTTCGATCTTTGGATCGTCAAAACCGGCAAACAATTCTTCAAGACTCCACGGGGATTGGGTATACGTTTCTTCAGTCATAGTCATCCTTTTTCTATTTTTTGTATTAGCTTGAGTATACATCAGGCATCGGGAAAAACCGCCTCTTTGTGTAAAATCTTGAACTTCCATCATCAAATCGTTATAGGTTAGCCTTCGCATTTCACAAGAAGTATGGCTATAATTCCTGGAACAGGAGTTAGCCATGACCACAATTAAGCCCTCCTATCTTTCGGAAGAACCTCAATACAGCCGCCTTCGATCACCTGATCTAAGCAAGGATAGAGATTATCGCCATTCTAATGCCTTGGTTTAAGGTCTGTCAGTTAAAAATTAACAAATTAACGGTAAAGTAAACCACTAGTAGATTTACTAATGGGGTAAAAAAGGATTTTTTTATGTTTTGATCTAGAAGACTTATTGTTGTTCTGCGAGCTCCAACGGGATCGGAGAATTGTCAGGCCAGTGCAAGGAAAGATCCGTCGTTGATATAGGTGTGATGAATGCAAGGAAGAATTCTTGCATATGAATCCCACTAATAACCCTGGAGTACTCATTACCCTGTTTATCGACAACAACTACATCTTGGGCGGCTTCAGTGAAGTCTTCCGATGTCAGGTCTTCTATTTCCCCAAAATAGACCATAAGAAACCTGTCAGAGGCGTTCTTGGGTCTTTGATTAGCAAATTCTTCCAGAATTTCCACTCTATCGATTGACAAATTTCCGACAGAGGTTTCTATCGTCGAGGACGAACAGGAAGTTAACAAGAGTACAAATAGTAACAAACAAGTTGCCAGAGAGAGAACTTTGATTTGTTTCATTGACTTTCTCCTTATCTATTGAATGGATACACATTATCAAAATTCAAACTAAAAAAATTGATCATTAACCCATGGGCGGTAAAAAACTTTCCTTTTAGCTCATTTTGGCCCAATTTAATCCATCAGGGTAAACGATCTTCTTATTGAAGTATTATGAAAGTCTCCGCAATTTCTTCAAAAACAGTCTCATAATTTGACCAACCTGCTTCTTCTACAGCAAAAGTCAAAGCCCAAAAATCACTGCCATTCATGAATAAATATTGATACTCTTGCATCGACATGGATCCAAAAGGCATTGACAAGGTAAAAATTGCAGCGGGTAATTCATTAATCTCCAGAGAACAATCCGTTTCGATGATATTGACTCCCAACTGCGCATACTGGGATTCCAATTCCGAGCATAGTAAAGATATTGGAACCGCAAATGGAAGTGTTTCTCTAATTAAATTGACATTAGCATAACCAGTCTCGACCTTTTCTGTATCCATAGCCCAAAACAACGGAGGCGTGGCATTTCCGTTTTCATAGGATGATCCGACAACATCAGCCCAAGCTGGATCATATTCTGACATAAGATTCATTAATGCGCTCATCCCTTCCTGGTCTATGTCAACCGCCTCCCAACTTTCAGGCAAACTTATGGAAAATTCATCTGATGTATATTCCTGCCAACCTACAGAAAGGTTGCCACCGACAGCATTTGTGCTTGTCGGGGTAAGCGTTGGCGTTGAAGTCGCTGTCGAGGTCGATTCAAACGTAACCGTGAAAGTTGGTGTCAATGTTGATTCAACAATCGGTTTATCCGTATCAATAGGTTGAAATATTTGTTCAGTAGCTCCATTTTGATTGCTTGGGATATCTGCAGTTCTTGACTTGTTTTTTGAAAGAATTTGAGAAGTTACAACCACAACACCTACCAAGCAAAGTACACCAACCAGCAATATGCCGAGGA
>JBFXII010000263.1:0-5073 GCA_050176095.1 Desulfomonilaceae bacterium | reverse complement strand
ATTCAATGACGTTTTCGTGGCCGGGTTCGCAGAACATGGGAGGCAGACCTTCGGCATATTCGTCATGAACGGTGAGCAGGCCTAATCTGTTATTCCTGACAAGCAGCAATAGGTGAACTTCTCCGCTATCATCCTGATTTCTTGTGGCATTATCTACTGCGATATAAGTGTTGGTGACTCTGAACAGCTTACGATAATCGGAAACCTTGTCAAATTCGGGATTCAACAGGTTGTCTATCTCACTCATTCCCCACATTGTGGCTCCTTTTAACGTATTGAACTGACTAGGGGCAAATGTCCCTCGATGAACCCTGTCACGTCTAGGCTAAACTTATTGAATGACCACTCAAAATGTCCCTGGATAAATAACCCCTAGATTATTCATTCCTTGAACAAAAAAACAAATTAAATCTCATTTACATTGAATCCCCTCAGTTAAGCGCGGCATTTCCATAGGGGCAGTTCAATTTATTATTTTTTTTGTTTCACTACCCGAATAACTACGGGGTTACTTTACATTGAATCCTTTTTTTGTGAGTATTGTCTTGTCCAATAGATGTGACGCCTGTTTTATAAGAAGTTAACAAATAGTTGTGGCGTCTGTGACTAGCGACCAAAAGTGGGTGACTTTTGGGTGACCCCACAACAGTATCAGACAAATATCAGTGACTTTTAAGCAACGTCCGGCTTGTTAACATATTGAAATCATTCAACTGAGCGAGCGTTTTGGCGAATGGGGTTCAGGTGGTCGCTGGTTCAAATCCAGTCGCCCCGACCAATCCTTCCTGATAAATTCCCGCATTTTCTTGACTTTTAATACTCTTTTGGAAAGGCTCAAACCTGAAGTATTTATGACCACTCCATGCCACGGCTTTTTCTCGCCGGTAAAGTGTTGATATTGTGGAAAAGAATGGTGTATCGCGATTGCGAGTCCCAAGCCAATATATCTGAATTGCTATTAGCGGCAATGATTAGGAAGCAGCCAATCTGAGATGCCCAATTCCTCACAGAATACACGGGCGCATTTGAATAAGTTATTTGCTTGTTTAATGCTGTGGTTATTGATTAGCGGTGTCACGGACGGACAGGCCTGGGCTGGACCCGAATTTATTCCCTCGGCTGTATCAGATAGTATTGTTAACTGGGCGCCTAAATTGTCAATCCCTCAAGTTGGGCGAATTGAATTCAAGCCATTCGGCAAATTTGGTTACCGCAGGGTAGGGTGGTCTGCAAAGGTTCCTATATCATCGCATTACCTTCCGTCTGATTCTTTGGAGTCAATTGACGAATATTACAATATTAGCCCCAAAGAAATTGACCTTTGGTTAGGTGAGGCGGGTGTTGAAGCCAAATTTGTTAACGGTTCCACTGTAATTTTAAGGGCCTCGGGGAATATTTTGCAAGATGTTTTGAACACTTGGGTTCCGGAGACTCGTGTTGAAGCTGAACGGTTGTTGTGGAGACAAAGCAGTTTCAGTTGGATTGAGGTAGAAGGCTTACTGATCCAACCTATAATGGGAAACATTTGCATCCAGGCGGGCCTGAAATATGACGATTTTCGACTGGCCTTCAAAAAGCCGTACGAACTGACTGTCATGTCTTCTTCCGGGAAGACCGCCATCAACTTCAGGGCGTATCAGGCGGATAGCTACATCTGGTTTCCCTACATGGGTCTCGGTTGGAATGGGAGCCAATTAAAATTCTTTGCCTCGGCCAGCATGTTCGCTCCATCAACAATACGAATGGAATCGAGGATCAAGTCCATTTCTTCAAAGACCAGCGATGTCTCTTGCTACACGATCTTTTCTTCCAGAGAACCGGCGACTTACATGGAAATGAATGTCGAATACTTCATAAACGTCTTAAAACTCGTTAACTTGAGTCTTTGGGGAAAGGCCGGATGGATGAAAGCCTCCGGAAAGGGCGAGGTAACCAACAAATGTGATGTCTTTTCAGGAGCCTCCAATTTGCCTTTTGACGTTTTCGATATCACCTTTACCCGCTATGATGTGGGGGCCGGGTTATCACTGAATATCGCCTTTTAGGAAGACACAACAAAAAATAAACTGCTTTTATATATCAGCATCTAGCTTCGGACCTTGCATCTGAACAACAGGTTAATATTATTTTAAGTTATGACCTTGTTGCAACTTCACAGAAATTTTTCAGGAACTCTTCCAAGTCCTCTACTATACCAATGTCAGCCTCCAGGAAAATAGGAGCATGCGAATCCACATTGATGGCGACGACCAATTTGGAGCCTCGCATTCCTGCCAGGTGCTGTTGAGATCCTGAGATACCGCAAGCCATATACAGTTCTGGAGCTACAGTTGCTCCCGTCTGTCCGACCTGAAGACGAAAAGGCAACCATCCGTTGTCACACAATGGTCGTGAACCAGCAACGGCAGAACTGGAGAATAACTGAGCCACTTTCTTGATCAATTCCAGATTTTCCTTATGCCTTAACCCCCGGCCAGCAGCAATAATTACAGACGCATCACTCAAAGATGAATCCGCAGCTTCAGAAATTTCGTTGGACAGCACTCTGGTTTTGACAGGTTCATAGTCGAAGCTTACCTGCCTTACCCAGGATTCACAGGAAGAGTCACTTTTCTCGAATCTAAATCGTCCAGGCTGAACAATTATCAGCCCTTGGCCGTCGAGTCTCAGTTCAGCCAGTATTTTCCCGTTGAATACTGATCTAACAAAAACCGGTTCATCGTTTCGTTCCAAAATGCCTTCCACATTTGAAATACAGGCCATGCCTGATCGAGCAGCCAGTCCGGGCGCAAAATCGAACCCCTGCGTTGTTCCCGCAACGCAAACATAGTCAGGCCCGAGCAATTCAATGGCATGCCGAGCGGCAGCTTTGTAGGCTTCGCTGTTATACTCCTTCAGTCCCGCAACGTTTACTGCAAGGGATGGAAGTCCCGATAGCTGGTTAAGATAGGTAGCTATATCCAAGGCGTCCTCGCCAATAACCACAGAAACAATTTTACAGGAAGTTAATGAGGCGAGCTCAGTGGCGAATCCAAGGGCTTCGAGGGTAGCCGGGACGATCTTTCCATCGTCATGTTCACATATGCAGGCGACAATATTAGACATATCAAAAACTTTCACGCCAGCAAGGCTCTTTTTCTGAGTAAGGAAGCCAGGGTCAAAGCCTTTTCACCTGAAGAGCCGTTCAAGAATTGAACTGATCGACTCATGACCGGGTATTTAAGACTCACCAAATGTACGTCGGATCGATTTTCAGGTTCTGAGTCGGGTTCAACAATTTCAATTTCTGAATTGTTGGCTCGAATGATGTTAGACAGAGAAGGGTATCTCAGTTTATTGGGACAGGCTTGAATAGTGGCCAGGGCAGGCAACTTCAGTTCTGTGGTCTGTAGCCTTGCTCCTTCTATGTCGCGTTTGGCCAGCAAAACTGACCTGTCTTTATCGATAGTCAAGCTTTTGCAAGAAGTCACGCATGGAATATTTAAAGCTTCGGCAATCATTGGGCCCACCAGACCCTGGGCCAGGTCTTCCGATAGAGCGCCGGACAGGATCAGATCATAGCGTCGTGCGCAAATTGCATTCACTATGAACCGGGCGGTTACCGATGCGTGGACGTAACCTTTGAGCCTATTTATTACGAGGATTGCGTTGTCGGTTCCCACGCCCAGCGCGCGTCGTAGAATTGCTGAAGTTTCGGGAGCCCCAACTGTCAGAACATCTACTACAACGCCATTCATGGCGTCTTTCAGGGTTAATGCCTGCTCGACGGCTATTTCATCGTAACGCCCTAGTTGAGGGAGATTGTTATCCGAATAGCTTATGATCCACTGCCTGGATTCATCAATGACAAGTGATTGATCCGCAGGAACGCCAGGCTTTACGCACACAAGTATTTTCAATTTATTTAGCCTCCCAATAAGTTGAAAAAGTTATCAGTTTCGTGCCTAAAAATCAACAATAAAAAGACGAACGCTCGCTCTAAAAAGCTCGACAACCATTCTGAATTCAGCTATGCTGTTTTTCATGAGCGAACTATGTTTGATACGACACGGTCAGGCTTCATTCGGGTCTGAGAACTACGATCAATTGTCGGAGTTAGGGTTACGACAGTCGAAATTGCTGGCGGAACACCTGCGATTGGTCGGATTCTTGCCCGATGCTATATACTCAGGGCCTTTGGAGAGACACAAATCTACTGCGGACCAAATGTATGAGGTATTTTGCTCGCATGGAATAGGGCTTTCAGAGTTGGAAATAGTTGAGGAGTTCAGGGAGTATAATTCGAAAGCCATTATTATGGCTTTTCTGGAGGATAATCCCGGGTTCTTTTCTGACTCGAGGCCTGTGCACGATCAGTCCGGAGTTTTTTGGAGGATGTTCCGAAAGGCGATGCTTGCTTGGGTGGATGGGGGTTTAGACCCTAGGGTTCCTGAAACCTGGGAAGATCTTAAAAGTAGGGTCGCATCTGCCATTGAAAGGCTGACGTCGATTCATGATGAAACCGAAACGGTAGTAGTTTTCACTTCAGGGGGAGCGATATCTGCTTCGCTGGCGATCAGTCTTAATTTATCGGGCGTTGATGCAATGAACCTTAATTGGCAGATCGCCAATACATCTGTAACTCGGTATTCATTTAACAAGAAAAAATTCATTTTATCCGGGTTTAATTCTATAGCTCATTTAAGACTTCATCGGGACAGCTCTTTGATAACCTGGTGGTAAAGGGATTTGTCAGAAAGGAAGTGTGAATTGGATTTCGAAATATCTGAAAAGCTCAAAATTATTACAGGAATGATTAATGAATTTGTTGATAAAGAAGTTATACCGCTTGAATCCGAGCTTCATCACCGGACATTCAGAGAAATGCTTCCCGTTTTAGGTGAAAAGCGGGAGATGGTTAAGAAGATGGAGTTGTGGGCGCCGAACCATCCAAAAGAGTATGGTGGAATGGGGCTTGATCTTATTGAATTTGCTATTGTTTCCGAGGCTCTCGGCCGTTCTCCGTTGGGACATTACGTCTTCAATTGTCAAGCTCCTGACGCCGGAAATATTGAGATATTGCATTTACACGGG
>JBFXII010000262.1:0-5073 GCA_050176095.1 Desulfomonilaceae bacterium | reverse complement strand
TCTGTAAGTTCGATACACTGCCTTGCCTCAAATGTCTCAGAAGATCATATTTCGCGACCTAAACGCTGACATCTATGTTTTGAAACTATTAGAACATTTGTTTCAAATCACATGTTTTCCAACTTCTTGTAAATCCTGCCTATTTCACGAATGGCGCTTGAAGTTGAATACCTTTTCCTGAAAACCTCATACGCACTGTTTCCGAGACTGCTACGAAGAGAAGCATCATCGACAAGTCTCAAGATTGATTCCGCAATCTCTCGAGGTTTTCCTGGGCTAATCAAAAGTCCATTGACACCATGCTCAATCATGTCAGGTATTCCTCCGACGGGCGTCGTTATGATTGGCAAAGATGCCCTCATGGCCTCAATTATAGCTATGGGAGCTCCCTCCAAATAAGACGGCAATATGAAGATTTGTCCCATGTTAAGGTAGATGGTCACATCCTCCCTGGTCGCTTCGCCTGTCAGAAATACATTCTTGGATAGATCAGTACTCTCAACGGTTTCCTTGATTCCATCAAACTCCCCCGAGTAATCATCGCCACCCACGAATAGGAATTTGACTTGCGGCCGTTTGGAAACTACCAGAGGTACCGCCTCCAAGATATCGAAACAACCTTTTCTGCGACCAAGGCCACCAACGAACGTGACAACGATGTCCTCCTGTTTAAAACCACATTTCCTACGATATTCATCTACCAAATGATGAGAAAAAGAGCTTTCAGCGCTCACAAAATTTGCAGCGACGGAAACATTAGCATCAGGGAGAATTTCTTTAATCTTACGAACCCACAAGTTATAAAGCACTAATATGATGTTTGAATACTTTAGACCGAGCTTAGCTGTAAATCTCTGCGTCTTCGAAACATCTTCGTAAAAAGATTTCCAGCTTGTGCCGTGAAGGTGCATGAGAACCTTTATTCCCCTCAAGCGCAAGGACAAAATAATGAAGACTTTTCCTCTAAAACTACTTCTGTCAAAATGTAAGTGAGCAAAGTCAAACTTCTTTTGAGTAATCAGTTTGTTGAAATTGAAAATCCGTTTTATGTTGAATGGCAGTCTTTTTAGCAATCCTAATTCACTTGGGGAGTCTTTCTGGCTGTCGAACACTTCAAACTTGTATTCATCACGGAGCTCGGAATCTACAATTTCCTGAACAACCGCTGCTATCCCGCCATAAGGAGGAGGAACCGGTCCTACCATTAACACATTCTTCATGGTCTTCTCGATTCCTTGAAGATTGTTTCTAAATCATTAACTCTCACATGCATTTCCTATAAATCTCTTGATCGTGCTATAACAAACTGTCTCTTACCACTTGCAGCGGTAATGATTTCAGATACCACTTCAACGGATAATTCACTCGAAGCAGACCCGAATATTTCTTTAAGGTGTTCCGTTAATCTTGCAATCGTTTCGCTGGATATAGACTTCCATGGCACAACTAATACCCTTATTGTGTTGTCGTCCTCCATAAGGATTTGAGCCTCACGAATTTCGTCAAATTGATACAACGCCAAATGAGACTCGTTGGTAGAAAAATCCTCTCCGCCTACCTTAATGACCAGGTCTGCAGTTTTACCAACAACTGTGGCAAGCGTCAGGCTGGATCTTCCGCAAATACACGGCAAAGCCGAGGGAATAGCTAAATCCCCTGTCCTATATCTGATCAATGGCATGGATGGACTGCAAAAACTTGTTCCGACAATCTCACAAAAAGGCTCCTTGTAGGGTATTAGCTCAATAATGCCCATTTCCATCACCGTATGATAACCTTTGCCATGAGAACATTGCACTGCCGTGGCCACCAACTCGTTTTGCCCATATGAATCGATGACTTTGGCCCCAAATACACTCTCAATCTCCCTTTTGTAATGAGGATAAAGGTTTTCCGACGAAGTGAGCACATATCTTGGGCTGGTAATCTTGAAATTGTTTCTCTTCATCCATGAGGCTAAGAGGAAGATGCAAGAAGGCCAGCCTGTTATAAAATCGGGTTCAAACTTTCTCAATTCCGATGCAATAGCGAAAAGAGATTTCTCATCAGAATTCATCAGAGAAATCCTCAACTCCTTCTTGTATGAGAGATATTTGAACATTTTCTTGGGATCAGTCAAAGGAGCGCCCCTAACAATCGCCAATCTGTCGCCTTTCATGTAACCAAGCCAAAGCAATCGCCTCATTGCTTCTGCTCGTTCCCAAGCAACCGTGGACTTGTCTAAAACTAGCTTAAGTGGAGCCTCTGAAGTGCCGGAAGTATGCCAGAACTCAGTCGCGCTAGGCTTGAGATCCATTACCAATAGCTCTTCCAGTCTATTTCTGGCAATGTCTTTTGTTAGAAAGGGTAATTTCCTCAGGTCATCTACAGTGTTTATATCTGAAGGAACTAGGTGGGCTTCTTCCATTACCTTTCTGTAATAGGGGACCTTCTCATACACATGGCGGATCAGCTCTCTGAGCTTTTTGTTTTGGTATGACCTGAATTGCTCAGGGTTCCAATTCTCCGTCTCCTGAAAAAATAGCAGGGCCTCGGTATACGTTTTCCCATAACGTAACCACGGCGGGAGCAAATAAAAAAGGCTCTCCATCAAGTCCTTAATCGGAATTGGGGTTTGTTTCATCCAGTTTTTTAAAATACTCTTCATGGAATATCTTAAGCCGTCTTTTTCTTCAAAATGCTAAAAAGCTTACCAAGCTCCTCATCAGTCAGGCCCTTTAGCAAAACTATGCAAAGGCCATAAAAAATCGCTGAAACAAAAATGTTTAATATCACGTTGTAGTCTTTCATTAAAAAGGTCACAGCAGCCATAAGGGCCGTCGCTAGCAAAGGTTTGGATGAAATTGCCCAAAAGTTAAGTTCAAACAAGTTTTTCTTAATGAATTTGTATTGGACTTGATTCAGAATTGACAAACACAACACTGTGGCGATGCTGGCCCCAATTACCCCAAATATCGAAACAAACAGGATATGAAAAACAAAGCTTAAAACTACTGCTAACAGATTCACCTTCAAGTCATAGCTCTGATTGTCCGTCGAAACCAGAACCTGCGCCAAGGAAACCAGAACAAAATATGGGGCAGTGCCAAACGCAAGCAAACGAAGCACCTGCGGGGAGGCCTCAAACTTTGATCCGAATATGATATGAATTATGGGATCGGCCAGGATTATGGCCCCTATTATGATCGGAAAAATGAAGATAAACGCATAACGCAACGAGTCAGTAGTAATATCTCGCAATTCGTCTATGCCCTGCTCATATTTTTTGGTCATCGCCGGCAGTAAAGCCATGCAAAAACCTATAGGAATAACCTCCGCAAAACTCATCACCCGCGAGGCTGCGCTAAAAATGCCAACCGATTCTATGTCAAGCAGCTTGGATAGCATAATTTGAGGCATACTCAGATGTAGCGTGGAAAAAACAGCGATGCTCAAAAACGTGGGCCCCTGTTTGGCCATCAGACTCAGGATATTTAAGTCAAACGACCATCTGGGAACGCCAATGATCCTGACGTAAAAAAACATCATGCCCAAAAAAGTCATAAAATTTACAAAAGTAATAGCCAAAAAAACCCACAACAAATCAAAGCCTAATAGCAATAAAATAACACTTAACGCCACTCTGATTATGTTCTCAGCCAAATAACAAATCGCTAAGTATTCTGATTTTTCCTTCGACCTGAAAATAGCCTCAACATATCTGATAGCTGTGGACGGAATTAGAGACAGGGCCGATATGGTTCCACACACCAGAATCTTGTGGGGATAGCCCATGAGTTTAATGGTCGTCACCATGGCGCCAATCGCCAGGACCGATGACAAAAGACCGAACATGATCGAATTGATGAAAAAGGAATGAATCGCTTCAGGCTTTCGAGATGTCTCACGAATCACCAACGCCCCAAGCCCCATCGAAGCGATAGTCACAAAAATCGCCTGCCATGCCAGTACAAGAGAATATTCACCAAGCCCCTGAGCCCCCAAACTCCGGGATATCACCATTATCAAAAGGAATGACACAAATGGATTTACAGCGCTCGGAACCGACAATGCAATGGTATTTTTGAAAAGCTGTGATTTCGTTCCCATGTCACGGCCATTCACGCTAGCCATTTCTCTCCGGGTACAAATGTATGTGACAGCTTGCCCGGTACCGAGGGTTACATCAGACTTGCGCGAAATTTTCTTAAAGAGAGTATGGCTTACAATAATGCAAAAAGCTTAATATCATTATATACTAATTCACACGAATATCGCAATATAAATGACATAATATGGCTATAATATTAAGAAAGATTAAATAAAGTTCTCATTTATATTAGTCAAAATTTAAATGTTTAATTATAACAATTTATAATAATATTAAAAATTATTCCTAACCGTCATATAGAGTATTGTGAGTCTCTGATGCAAGACTATTCAATGCTACTAATTGAAATGATTCATCACCTAGGTCTTGGAAGTCTGGGAACAATCGATGTATCCATTCCCATCGGTCTGTAGGTCTTGTTGGGATCTATGTCGAACAGCAACTTATAAGGCTGAAGGGGAAAATCACCAATTTTATACGAATCAAGTGATCCCCCAAGCTCTCCTTCCTTGTAATCTTTCGTCTTTGGATGCCCCCCAATGGAGGCGATAAAAACTCCCAGGTAGCGATTGTTTCGGTCATACCACAAATATTGTTTGTAATACTCGATGCTTGGATTTCCGATAGTGGCCTGCATGAATCCTCTGTATTCACCATATAGATTAAAAAGTTCCCAACGTCTCTTAACTACATCCCAAGGCGCATAGCCAATTATTTCGTCATCAGCGATTCTTATAATCCAATAAGAACCGGCATAATTAGGTCTTTTCACAATTCTAAAATTTGTTCCATCAATATTATCCTTGTCATCTCGAGCGCTTACACTGGGTAATTGGGCCACACTAATTCCAGGTAGTGCCAACATTACGATTGCTGCCAAGACAACAAAAGCTAACTTTTTTGCAATCATCCTTGCTCCACGTCGAATAAGACCTGTGGGGTTTACGGCTTGAAATATTTCAAATACATAGATTAAATACTTC
>JBFXII010000261.1:0-5083 GCA_050176095.1 Desulfomonilaceae bacterium | reverse complement strand
AGTGAGTTGTCTTCATTGTAAGGGAAGGTATATTCATGAAATTTAGCTAGTTTTTCTACGTCTTCTCCTAAAATAGCTATGTCTGAAAGGTCTAGGGGCCGATTTCGTTTATTTGCGGCATGAACCAAATGTGGGACTTTCTCACCTGAATAGCCCAAGAGTTTGGCGCCGACAAGATCAGCAGAAAAGACATCTGAGGAAGCCACGATGATGTCACTACGATGAGCCTTTCCATCAAAACCTGGACCACGCTCATTTGTGAAAATCCCGTCGATTAGCGTCAAGCCTGCCGGTATGCTGTCTGCGAGCATCGAAACCATGAAATTGAGATCGGTTCTGCCATCGGAGTTATGGCATCGTTTGCGGGAATTGATGTCGATCGTGCCCTTAATGTTTTTTATTCCTAAGCTGACCACGGTCTGGGCGTGAGTTTTTAATACGGGCAGGTTTACGACAAAGTCGCTGTTTAAAATAGCAGAGCTGAAGTTCAGGTTGATTCCCTCACATATCTGGATTTTTTCAAATGATCCCTCAAATATGTTTAATAGATCTACACCGTATCTTTTTCTTAAGTTATCATAGCCAAGTTTTTCAAACGCATCAAATTGCGTGATCTTGTCCTTAGGGTCAAAAACTACCGTTCCTTCTCCTATTGTGATCTTTGAAACACCCTTTTCCTTCAAAATAATCACTATGTCTTCAACTATCCTTGAGGTAGTAATTACCCCGAACTTGGGAAAGTTTACCGCTTTGCTCCAAAAGACTATGTTTGGCTTGATGAAAACATGATCAGAGCTTTTCAAACTCTCAAGACCGTTACAACTCTCAATTAAATTACGAACCGACTCAATGGGTTTGACATATTTTCCAAGTGAAACGACATATTTCGACATGATTTAAAGGCCACCTAAATTTTTTTTGGCTAGATCTAATCTAACGAATTTTTGCGACGAAGCGATTGCAATGGTTTGAATCATCCACGGCAAAAAAATATATTATAAGCTCATGGAGTTTTAGTTGAAATGAAAAAATCTTCTAAACAAACAAATCTTCGGAAACCTCGACAGTGAGGTCCACATCATCCATAAGCCGTTCAAACAATCCATTTATTTTTCGAGCTTCGTAATGGAAGAAATATTTCATTGTGTGAATCTTGGATCTGTAAAAAGTCTCCGTCTGGGCTTTTTCGGACGCTAATGCTTCTGAGGCTGCCAAGCCCTGCAACAGCCACTGCCAACTAATGGCGACTATTCCAAATAATTCGAGATACAATGTGGCATCGGCCAGGAAATGCTTGATTTTACCGCTCAGAGCTAATGAAGCAAGCTTTACGGTAACAGTTTGAAGCTTGTCCAGCAGTGACTTCATTTTTTCGTGATATGGTTTCAGTTCTTCATATTCTGCGGCTTTCTCTGTGGTCCGGTTTACTTCCTCTATGAACAATTTGAGAGCAGCGCCGTTATTGTGAACGACTTTTCGTCCCAACAAATCGAGGCCTTGTATACCGGTCGTACCCTCATGGATGGGGTGTATTCGTGAGTCACGGTAAAACTGTTCCAGGGGAAATTCGTCGCAATAGCCGTACCCACCTAACACCTGCAATCCCGTGCTAACTGACCAAATCCCCATTTCAGACGGGAATGTCTTTGCTATGGGTGTCAGCAAATCCAACAATATTGCGGATCTTTTTCTTAACTCATCAGACTCGGAATGTTTCATGTCGTTGTAATAGGCGCACTGCAATATTAGAGAAAGAGCGCCTTCAACTATGGATTTCTGAAACAAGAGCATACGCTTGACATCAGGGTGTTCAATAATCCTGATCGGAGAACTCAGAGGGTCTTTGCTTGCAATATCTCTTCCTTGGGCTCTCTGTCGAGCATATTCCAGAGAAGCGTAATATGCTGCCGATGCGATGGCGGCCGCTCCAACCCCCACCTCAAGTCGAGCCTCATTCATCATCTGAAACATATAGCTCAATCCCTTATTGGGCTCGCCCACCAGGTAGCCAATGCAATCATCATTATCTCCAAAAATTAGATGGGTGATAGGTGCGCCTTTGTATCCAAGTTTATGATATACGCCGGTACACAGGACGTCGTTAGCAATCAATTTGCCTGTGACGTCCAGTCTCTTTTTAGGAACGACGAACAATGAAATTCCTTTTGTCCCAGCCGGAGAACCTTCAATTCTAGCAAGTAGAAGGTGAACAATGTTTTCCACTCCATCATGTTCACCAGCAGAGATAAATACCTTCTGACCCTTGATTTTATAAACACTCGAATCGATTTGAACCGCTTTTGTTGTTATGTCCGCCAGGGAACTTCCCGCCTGTGGTTCGGTCAGCGCCATGGTTCCTTGCCATTCGCCCGAGAACATTTTGGGAATGAAAGAATCTTTTAGAAAATCTGAGCCGAAGGATTCAATCAAATGAGCAGCTCCTGTGGTCAAAAGAGGGTAAACCGATGCAGAATAGTTTGCCGCGGAAAACAAAAAAACGCACGCGGTTGTTATGGTGAAAGGCAGCTGTTGGCCGCCGAGTTCGAATGGAGCGTTGGCCGATATCCATCCACCTTCGCCACATTCCTTCATGAATGACCCTACGAGTTCATGAACTGAAACAGTTGAATTTTGATAGGAAGGCGGGTTTTTGTCCATTTCAGATAGGGATGGAAGGAGCGACTCAGTAGCTATTTTATAGGCTGTCTTGGTGATCAAATCGAAAGTCTCTCTGGAATGTTCGGAAAAGTAGGGGAATTTTGTTAAAGATTCTGCTTTTAGGACTTCATGAAGAAGAAACTGTATGTTTTCAAGGCTAGCAAAATTTTGTGCCATCGTATTCCTCTCATATAAAATATGGCTCTAATCCTAGTATCAAATGAGAAAGAAAATAAACAAAAAAGGCGCCTCGGTGGCGCCTTAATTTTATCACTAAGGTCTTGAAAAAAATGTAAGGAAGCGATGGGAATACGGTCCTACAAAGAAGTGTTGAACATCTTCAGGTTAATAATTTTACTATTTTTCTTTGACCTTCCATTCTTTCCAGACATTTCCGACGAGTTCAGGCCTAGGCTTCAACGTGGGTTGACCAGGTGTCCAACCGGCCGGCATCACTTCGCCTGTGGCTCTGTTGTGTTGAAAAGCCTGAAGCTGTCTTACCAGTTCCGAAAAATTCCGGCCCACAGGCGGAGCTAAAATCTCAACAGCCTGTATAACTCCATCCGGATCAATTATAAATCTGCCGCGGATATCGACACCACCCTTGGCGTCATAAACACCGTATATTTTGCCGATGTTTCCGCCCGCGTCGCTGAGCAATGGGAAGGGCAGTCCTTTAGGAATCATCTTTGAGAGTTCAGTCTGGTCCCAAATCTTGTGAGAGAAGCGACTATCAACGCTCATGGCTACCACTTGAGCGTCCAATTTTGAAATTTCGTCATATTTTGCGCCAACTGACGCAATTTCGGTGGGTCAGACAAAGGTAAAGTCACCCGGATAGAAACATAAGACTACCCATTTACCCTTGAAATCGGACAGTTTAATATTCTTAAAACCACCATCCTGGTACGCTGGCGCCTGAAAATCCGGCGCAGGAGAACCTACTCTGGCCATTACCGGACTTTGAGGAGCATTTACCGTTTCAGTCTTTAGGTTTCCAGAAGCGGACTGGTTTTGGCCTATTGGACCGGCGGCCGGCTCGACACACTCATCGACAGGCTCTTTAGCTGCTGACGTAGGCTTCTGGTCAGCCGCAAAAACCGTTATCCCTACGGACAACAGGGCCACCAACGTCAGAGAAAACAGGATCCTAAAAAATTTCATTACGAAATCGTCCCCCTTTTCATCATTTATGCCATGCTTATAAAAGCAAGGACCGGGTTAACACCAATAACTTCTGTTAGTATGTCGAACTCATATTTTCGGATAATTACTACTTAGGTATTTCATACTAACAAATCATTTAAACTACATTCTATAAGATATAAACTACTCAACGACTATTGGCAAGAGATTTTTACTTGCGATATCAGTAGAATGATTAAATACTCAATTAAAACGCAGAACAATAGGTGAACGACTGTTATTCCAGTTAGCAATTATTAAAATAAACTTCTTCACAATCGATTAGAATGTTCAGCATTTGGTTTTGAATTGGAGAATCGATGAATATGTCTGGGAGGATGATGTTGGCTCCCCGAGTAGGACTCGAACCTACAACCTAATGGTTAACAGCCATCCGCTCTGCCGATTGAGCTATCGGGGAACATGTGTTTAGATACGGCGCCAATCAATGCCGTTTCTCCATTATCCAGTTATTTTGTCCAAAAATTCCTTTTTTGTCAATTCTGAAATATGCTTGGTTCCAAAAAAGTTTTTGGTGAAATTTCTCAGAATGCCTATTTTAGGGAGGTATTTCGTTTCTTAAAGATTAATTTTGGTATTTTTAGAAGGCTTTAAAAACGAAAAAATATTTATTCAGCGGCCCATTTTTTCATGGATGGAACCTCCACCAATTCCCATGCCGCGGATATTCTTGATTTAACGAAGTATTCGAATAGATCATCGACCAGGCTCATGCCTTCTTCCACCAGAGAGATTTTTTCAAGAAAGTTTCCCTCAGCTTCCAGATCGGAATCTCTTTCGTCCGAAGGCAGGATGGCAGGAGTTTTGAATGAACCGAATGACAGCCATGTTCCTTTCAAGACCATTGTAAACTCGTTTTCGTCGCCCTTGAGAGATATTCTGGCCTCTTCAATCTTTTTGCCTTCCCTTAATGCGGCTAAACCTTCTCTAAGTTCTGAATATTCTCCTTTTATCGAAACAGTCTGAGGGGTTTCGACATCTGAGAGGTCCAGGGTCATTCGATCGAGAAATATTACCTGAATGGGTTTTTTACCCGGAATCTCGATAATTCCACCCGTTTGATCAGACTTGAACCACAGCCATGTTAAAAATTCTCTTCCCAAAAACGCTTTTTCTCTAAGTATATCCAGGAAATCCATTTAATTACCTCAGAATTCATGTTGACTATTTTGTCGAGGAGTGAAATCGGAAGCCTTGAGTTTTTCGAGCGTAGATTTGT
>JBFXII010000260.1:0-5086 GCA_050176095.1 Desulfomonilaceae bacterium | reverse complement strand
TGGATCGGGATTGTAACCGGGCAAGATAACACGGTCCATACCGGAGGCTACTACATCGGCTCTCCAGTCGAAATTGCTGTTGGGGTCAGGTATTCCACCAAGGATTTCAGCGAATTTTGAGCTTCTTAGCGTATGGTCCTGTATCCTGAGGGCTTTATCTGGAGGATCATGTAAGTAGACGGAAAGTTTATCATTCCAATAGTTGGCGTCTTTTCTAAAATTGGTGTTTGTCATAGGCATTCTCCGTAAGAGGCTCTGCGGAGCTTGTCCGACATGTTGTCCAGTTTTCGGTGGATTTTTGTTTCCCAGATATCTATCTGTTCTGCGAGTTTGATTACTGGCTTGTCTATTGGGAAATTGAACATACACGGAACATGGAGAAACAATCCAAAATAGTGATCAACGGTTTTTCGGACCATCAACCTTAGAGGAGAAGCGTATCGATTATTACCTAGTTTTGTTCCCCCAATTGTATCATGACTCTTGCTTTGAAAAATGCCCAGGAGGTGGCGTTCGCCGTTGTCCGGGTCCAGTTTGAGTATGCCATTTTTGGTTGTGCCGGAACGGAGTTGAATGTAGGCTTCAGCGATGTCTTTCATTGTTTCCTGCCAAGATGTTCTTTTGTTTACGGTAATCCAGATGAGTGGCCCTTTATCATCCTTGCCCAGGGAATTGGGGTAATCCAAATTCATGGATTGTTTCCAATCTATGGTGCAAGACGTTAGAGTATTCATGACAGAGTCGTTATTGATGCCTCCACCGTTAACTCTGAAACATCCCCAAGCATTTCGGCTCCTTGCTCCAACTGCGCCAAAGGCCTGCATCAAGGATAGGGCTGACTCAAAATCTTTTGCGACAGACCCCGAAGAATTTACCTGAAGTTCAAATTGAGATTTTGCCTCAAAAAACGTCTTTTTGACCGTGCCGCTGATCATTAAACCCTGACCGGCCAGGTAAGAGAGGCAACCGACAGGTTTAGTTGTCTCCGGATGATGCAGCGGAACATCTCCTTGTAGCTTCGCGGGCGGCGCTGGATTCACTAGAGAGGAAACGGCTACCGAAACCTTACTCTTTCCTCCACCTTCACCGTTGTCACCGCCTGCAGATCCGAAGAGAGCGGATTCACTGGAATGTAAATCCTTAAAGTCGGATTTTTTCGACCCAGAAGCCACTCTCCACCAATATCTCATTGACGACTTAAAGGGCTCAGCTCTCCATTGCGCTTTTTGTTCGGCGTTTCCCAGGAACATGGGAGTGATAACTTCGCAATCGAGTGTCCATTTTTGAATCTTGTAATATCTTTGTTTAAATCCATTAGCCATACAGTCCTCCTAGAGCCAATCTCAAAAGAATTTGGAGTATTGGGAGCAAGCAAGGGTTTGATTTTGGTCATCAATTGGCTGAAGCGTTTCGACAACCGGTACTATTTTGCGCAAAAACTACCTTCATGTTTTGATACTTATTTTCCCCAATCCAAAGGTTGTATTCTTTCCCACATGAACTAACTGGCAATATTTAATGAGGCACATATATTCCTGCAGATGGCCTGAGTATGTGATATCACCCACGAGACCTCCTAACTTCATTTCTGTCTGTCTTCGATTTGAAAACCTGGACCAGTCCAGCCATTTGAGATTGGAATCAACTACGTTTACGTTCTGGGATCGATTGACGAGTCCGGAATAATCGATTTGTGGCTCGCCTTGCCCAAAAGAGTTGTTTAGGGATGCGATCCTGCGTAACATGGCTCGAACCAAGACGTGAAAAGGCAGATCCTCGGAGAATAGGTTGTTGAATTTCAACCTAAGTGGGGTTTCGAGACGAATAGTGAGTCTGAGTACGGGATTTGGATCATGGTTTGATGTATCGAGTTCGAGTTCTTTTGCCAATCCCGGTTTGACCATTCTATCGAGGCTATCGAAAACCGGTGCAGATTCCGAGGTAACCTTAAGCAATTTGTAAGCGGCTCTACGACCTCCCAAGAACTTTCCCAGTCCTGTTTTACCGACTTCTTCGAAGGCGTAAACGAAGTAAGGCACTAAGTCATTAGCGAAACCGAATAGAAGCACCCTGAAATCGAAGCGTTCACCAGGGGCAAAGTTTTGCTGAGTTGAGTTCGGGGGTTCTATGACAAAAACATGAGGTTGAGCGCCTGACTTTTTATCTGTGCTTTCTGAGTCTGTTTCAAAAACACGATAATAAACGCATGTTTTTACTAGGGGACAACCCTGACAGTCATTACTCTTTAGGACACATGAGATATCCTTTAGGGCGAGGCCAAAAGCTCCTCTAAGAGTGGACCCCTTGTAGGGGGGCAAAATAGCCTGATTGCTGAATTCGGACAAAAAAGTGTATCTTCCAAAAAGCATGCAACCCCGCTGATGCGTCTATTTCCGTTCTTTTGAGTGCACTATCAGGTCTGTGAAAAGCGAACAAAAGGGTGAGTTAATGCTGTCAAAGTTAGTTTGTGTTTGAGTTGAACCCCCTAGTAAACGAATATGGCTGATCATCACAGTAACAATTTGTAAGTTCCAATTGCAACGATTTTTTGCGAGCTTAGCAGAATTGGAGTCATGATTTTTTTGGATTTGGAAATTGGCCTCGTGCTAAATGTAGTCCGCCGGTCTACGAACGGCCATGAACAGGTCCAAGGATGAGAGTTCGATTCCTGGATTGTCCGTTTTCACCAGAGCAGCGGTTTTGAAAAAATTTTTGTTATCATGAGTCCACAATGGATGTGTTGGGACCAGCGCTTTGTTGCGACGCTTTGAAATGAAACATGGAGCGCCGTGAATGTCGACCCATTCGAAACCGAACTGGGCCAGAGATCTGCTAACAGTGGAATTTTTCGATTCGATAAGTGGACGCCAGTAGTTATTCAAGGAATGATCGATTTTCGACTGGATGTCTAAGTCGACCAGTGGAGTTGAAGCCAGACGTGCCATATCAAGCGCCAGACGCCAATCCAGACGCCCATGATAGGTTAGGTTGTTAAAATCTCTCAGACACTGATTGCACGATGAATCGCATTCGGCGAGATGTTCGGGGGTTACCCATTTTGAGGTGAGGCGTCCTGAGTTCCAGTCGCAGGCTATCTGAATAAGCGCATGGGCATTTTCTTCCCTAGCGAGCCATCGACAATATCCGGCTCCATTTTCGAGACTATCGCTTATAAATACCTGACCTCGGACAAGCCCGTCGGAGAGAATAGTTCTTATTCCGCAGAGGAGTTCCTGGGAATCGACATCAAGAAGCACTGTGGCGGCAAGACGAAGTAGGAATGCAAAGGAGTACCATGCCGCTCGTCCGGTTACGGAACGCGGGTCGGGATAGATTCCGCGAGGCAATTGCGTTAAATCGGCGATCATCACGTCGGTGTGGCGTCTTGATAGCAGGGCGATTCTGTATGAAGGTGGAGAGAGTCTATCCCTGACCAATCCATCTACCGCGTAAGCGCCATTTCCGGTTGTGTCTCCGATTGAGGCAGGGCTGAAGTCGAAGCCACCCTGCCCTGCGTTGTCATTGATGGAGACTACATCTGTAGAGGCGGAGAAAATCGAAAGATTAGAAAAGTTAACTTTAAAGGAATCGTCTATTTGTAGACCCAACATGGGGCGTGTGGCCTGTGGTGTCCATTCGAAAGTCCCATCGAAGTCGTGACTAAAAACGCTAAAGAAGTTTTTTGGCTCACGAGCATCTACAGGAGGCATGGTTTT
Organism: Desulfomonilaceae bacterium; assembly: GCA_050176095.1. Taxonomy (GTDB): domain Bacteria; phylum Desulfobacterota; class Desulfomonilia; order Desulfomonilales; family Desulfomonilaceae; genus CAITZA01. The sequence continues at coordinate 1,370 of JBFXII010000260.1, read as the reverse complement.
TTGGCCACAGACAGGACATATTATTGGTTCAGGCGCCAGTCCGCCTTTGGGAGGATCGGACAAGTTATTGAGATAGTTAACGGCTTGGCAAGATCGGCAAATTCCCAGTTTATTATTGGGGACAATAGATCCGTTTGGGTCAAAAAGCGCTGGAGCAAGCCCGGGTTTGAGCCTGAGTTTCTGTCCAACGGGCATGAGGTCGAAAACTCCTGCCGCTTGGTAAACACGTTTATCTTTAACCGTTTCGGAGCCTGGAGCAAACTGGCTCAGGGCTATGTCCAGCTCCCTATCGATTGTGCCCCTGGTGGGAGGCCATGGGAAGGCTTGAGTTGGAATAGAGGTGAAAAGCAGCCGGACACGTGTGGGAAAGCCAAACATCGGCAAGACGCCAGCATTTGCCAATCGTTCGCTGAGGGCATTTTGGGTGAATTTTGGGTCATCTACCAATCTATCAATTTCTGAAATTAGTTCATCGCTGACATACTTGCGCATTTCCAAGCGCATCTCGGATTGAGTCATGGCTCCTTTGTCTGAAGGGGCGACATTATAGAGGCAGTCTACGATCTCATCCACGGCTTTTGATCCGTCAGGACCTTGTAGAAAAAGGCCAACAGCGGTTCTGACGGACGCCCAGTTTTCCACAGCGCCGAACTGTCCATGAACGCTATCATGAGGGTCTTTGGATTTATTGGGGATTGCCTTGAAAGCCAGACGCAGAATTTCCTTGGTCAGGACTCTTTTGAGAATTGCTGACTGTCGCATGTCCACATATGGAGCCGGTGGTGGATCGCCGGTTATGGCTTCGGGGCGTCGATAATAGAATTCGTCATGACTTCGCCCCCGGCAGAAGGTTATTGCCAACGACAGGCCGGTCCCTTTTCGACCTGCTCTACCAACTCGCTGCTGGTAGTTGAAGCGACGTGGAGGCATGTTTGCCATCATTACCGCCAACAACGAGCCGATGTCCACACCGGCTTCCATGGTGGTGGTAACGCTCAACAGATCAATTCCATGAACTGCGGGTATCTCTCTTTGGTTCTTAATGAAGACTTCCTGGAACCATCGCTGGCGATCGGGTTTATCTGCGACATCGGTTTGCCCGGATAGTTCTTCGCTATGAAAACGAAAGCTCGCGCCGGATTTTTCGGCAAGGTAACGGTAATAATCGAGAGAGGAGTGAGGCGACCCTTTTTTCAATTCTACGTTACAGTCGGCGCAGCGCCCGGCAGATTCATGCATGTAGAATGCGCCACATTTGGGGCAATTCCAGCCTTCAACTGGATTGTTTTCAGGAATGTATAGCCAGAGATTATCTGGATCAACACCCAGAGTACCAGATCCATTGAGCAATACTCCATTGTTCAGAAGGT
>JBFXII010000259.1:0-5088 GCA_050176095.1 Desulfomonilaceae bacterium | reverse complement strand
GATCTTGTTTGATAGGTTAACATAATGACAGGAAAAATTGCAGAGCTGAACAAAATATACAAAGCAAAAAACTGATTTGACGCAATGTTGGTTGATAGGATTATGAGAGATGGTTTCTGAAAATGGATACATAAAAACCTAAAAGCGGTATAATGATTTCAACAGGCGAGCACGAATCAGGTCGAAAGGTAGCGATGGAGCCAAGATCTCTGTAACTGCTAATCGGCCTGGTTCAAGTTTCTGGAATGCGATTGCCAGTCCCACCTCATTCATGTTCATTGTCAGCAGTTTGCCAAATGATTTTTTTACAGCGCCTTATGAATGGAAATGTTGAACTCTCTTAGAGCTTTTATATCGATCACGTTCATAACTGATGCGCCAATGACAAACTAGAATCGCTCCAAAACATTTCCCCTGAAGTATGAGATGATTGAAGAAATAAAAAACTTGAATATCTGAACGAACACACTAGTTCTTGGCAAGACAATGCGCAAAGATCATTTTAAGGCGCGCCAGACTATTTAATTTCAAGATCAAGCGCGCCAGATCAATCAATGACAGCAACAGATTTAGGCAGCGGAATAAATAATATCTAAATCATCAATCCCCCCAAACAATTCTATTGTTATTTCTTTTTTTTCTTAATGGCTTTTACTACATCCCTGAGCGCTTGAGCGGCAGAAAACCTTGGAACTTTTGCCTCTGGTATTTCCAGTTTTTCCCTAGTTTGGGGGTTAAGTCCTGTTCGGGCCTTTCTAGTCGCTACGGAAAATTTTCCGAAACCTGGAATAGCAATGTCATCACCGGCTACAAGAATTTCGGAAATGGCGCCAAAAATAAGCTCCAATTCATGAGAAGCCTGTTTCTTACTTATGTTGGCCTTTTCGGCGACCTTGGCCACAAATTCCGCCTTTGTCATAGTTTAAGCCTCCTTTCGGCAATCGCAGATACCCTCGAAATAATACGCGGGAATCAACACCAAACACTCCCCCCTTCATGAACGAGCGCCATGAAATATAAGACGTCGTTTGAAAACCGTGCAGATGTATTCACGCATAATACTAGGAAACGTTCGTTTTGTCATGAAATTATTATCACTTAGTGCAAATGAATTGCGGAAAAAATGTTATAAATAAGTCGAAGCTTTATGACCAGAATAGACTAAAGCAATATAACCTATTGAACTCATTACTTAAAATAGCATTATTGAGGCGCGCTACCTGGATTAGCGGTTTTCCCTGGTTAAGCCACTGAGATCATAAAAAATTGTTGAGTTGTTCCGGGACCTGAGGCAAAAAAGTATTTTAATTGAAGTAGAACTAAAAGTTAACTGTTGCGACTCAGATTTGACCGATTGGTTTAAATGATCTAATGGGATGGTTGTAAAGCAACCAAATGGGTAAGGATGGTGTGGCTTTTTCAACCGCTCAATTTATGGGAAAGCCAAAAGGTTACGGCTTGCAACAAAAAAGCATACGACAAAACAGTATGTTAAACAGTTAGCCAATATATCATCCTAAAATGGAAATGTGGCACGAAAAGTGCTCGCCAATGAAAATGCCGGAGTCCTTTACCGAGGGGATTCTAGCTCCTTGCACGGACAAGGTGTCTCAATTTAGGGGGACCCTGTCCGATTCCAAAAACCAGATTCTGCATGTAACGCGCTCGCAAGTTCGTTTGAGTCAATTTTAAAGAGTCGGCGAATTTACGGTAACCAATTTAGATCCTCACGCACGCTTTCACTAATTAATACTCTCTCCATAAAGTAACTCGGTTGTCTTTAAAAAGGTGTTGAGAAATCCTTTTGTTTTTAATAATAGCCCAAGTAATATTTTTCCAGATTCATGGACTGTTGTTGGGGAAGGCGGCGATCGTTGGGAAAACATCATATAGTTGTGGAAAACATCGTGGTTGATGTGGTCAAAAAGAGAATAAGAAATGTTCATCTCAGGGTGCGTCCGCCCAGAGGTCAGGTTTGCCTTAGCGCTCCAATTGGCGCAAAGGATTCAGCGCTAAGAGATTTCGTGATGTCAAAAATTTCGTGGATAAAAAGGCATCGAAACAGATTCGAAAATAGTCAGGATGAATTTCTTCCCGAATTTGTGTCAGGGGAGAACCATCAATACAGAGGCCAAAATTTTATACTGAACGTAATCTATCATGATTCAAAACCAAGAATAGAAATCCATGGCAATGGTCAGATGGATCTCTATGTGAGAATGGCTAGTGATCAGTCTGTACGCGAGAGGGTGATCTCCAACTGGTATAGAGAACAGCTAAAAATGCAAATCAATCATCTTATGGAGAAATGGCAGAGCTTAATAGGGGTGGATGCTGTTTCGTGGAATATTAGAAGAATGAGAACCCGATGGGGCTCATGCATGGTAAGCTCCAGGAGAATTTGCTTCAATCTGGAATTGGCCAAAAAACCTCCCAAGTGCATAGAATTCATAGTTGTTCATGAATTGACTCATTTGTTGGAACGATACCACAACAAGCGTTTTAAAGCTTTCATGGACCTTTTTATGCCCGAGTGGAGAGATGCGGAGCAGGAGTTGAATCACAAACCACTTTGATGGTTGACCTGGGCAATTTCAGGGCTAGGCCATCTTCAAGTAATTTCCCAAAATGATTATCGTGAATTTCCCACTAACTATCAATGAAATTTGTTTTAATTCCAGCTCTTTTAATACGGTAACAAAAGATTAAAAGCTCATGGATGCATAAATCTCTATGAATTTTTGATCAGACCAGACTCTAGCTCCTTTCCATGTCTGATCCACGGCATTTTGATAAACGCCATCTTCATCCAAACCGGCTGGATGTTTCCATCTATGAGATCCCCCTGTTCGGATTCTCATGAATTCACCCGCCACTCCTGCTTTAATCCAATCAGTTACTCGACCATCCAAGGCTAAATTGAGCCTCCATGAAAGACCTTCTGTGGCTTCAAAGGTATATCTGGGAGCTGGTAAGCGCAATACATGGAAATCTAAATTGTTTGCAGTGACATATCCTATATCACCCAACAAACGTAAACCAATACTCGTTCCGGAAAAGTAGTAAGAAATCTTTGTCATGTCCAACCAGGTTCCTATAACTGCGCCAGCGTAATAATATTTGTAGTCCTGTGTGAACTGTATGACTTCACCATCCGAAAAGCCGTTTTGCTGCGGTTTAAAGAATAATTTCTCGCTCATGTCTGTGTAAGTAAACCGGAACTGTTGAGCTCTATAACCGATTATCCATCTGACTGCATCAATGACAGGCAAATCGAACCCAAGACTTGCGTCAAATGTCCATCCTCGTGGCTTAGCCTCAGCCTCGCTAAAAATGGTCTTCTGATTTGGTAAACTAATGTTATCCCAATCGCTGTCTTGCGCTTTCAATCCGGAAGGGGTCAAAGCGGTTGACGCGAATTCAAGATTAACCTGTAATCCTCGATTATTTAAACCTGTTTTGACAACCCCGTACATCTGTTCCCAGGGCCATTCAAGCCTGCTGGCAGGATCGACAAACGTGTGGTCCGGATCAAGAAATTCGAATGAAGTGAAGCTGTTAATGTATTTTCGTAGCCCTAATGAGAAATAATAATTCTCAGTCCCCTGAAAACCGGAATAGTTAACTGCAGGCGCAAGTTTTGACGGAATCATTTGCGCTAAGGCCTGATTGGTAAATACTAGAAGCATTAAAGCCGATAAAAAACAGGCAAGCCTTTTATTCCAAAACATTCATGATCTCCTGACCAAGGACAGAAAATAAGTGGTTGAAATAAAGAAGATACTTGATCCAAACTTATGGGCGATAACAGTACCCATTAAAAATCAGCATAAGATTATCATTGACAGAATGTTAAGTGGGTGATATTTAGTACACGAAATGACTTGGGTGGTTCCTTACGATCAGTGTATGGTCTATTTGCTTGCTAAGGCGTATCAGCGTGCTCATGCCATAGCAAAGAAGAGACTCGCGGCTTACGGCCTTACTCCCGTTCAGCAGCTTGTTTTGGCAGCTTTAGATGAAGAGGATGGGATTTCTTCCGGTGATCTGGGCAAAAAGGTTTCAATGGATCCCGCGACGCTTTCAAGTTTATTGGAAAGGCTGTCTGAGGCGTCCTGGATAGTCAAGGAACCTGATCAGGACGACAAGAGGTTCCTCAGGATATATATGACCGAGCAGGCAAGGAACCTTATGGAAAAAATTATCGAAGAGCGACACAAGACTAATGAAGAAGTTCTTCAAAACTTATCACTTGAGGAAAGGGTCTTGTTGAAGAGGTTGCTTAAGGATATTCGCGAGTAAAATTTTTTGGAATAATAGTTTGTATGCAAAGTATTATGGATTTGGTCTGAATCACGAAAAGAAGGGGAGATTGAGATGTCCGTGTGGGAAAAGACAAGCTGCGTATGCTGTGGTCAAAATTGCGGTCTCGAGGTTATGGTTGATGCCAACCGAATAATCAAGGTTCGACCTGACAAAGACAACCCTAGAAGTGAGGGTTACTGTTGTCGCAAGGGGTTGAAAATTGCGTACTATCAACACCATGTGGACAGGTTGAAAAGGCCATTGAAAAAGGTTGGAGGTGATTTCAAGGAGATAACTTGGGATCAGGCCATTAGCGAGATAGCAGAAAAATTACAGGGTATCACTAAGGCGCACGGACCCCGATGTTTTGCTTACATGGGTGGCGGGGGACAGGGATGCCATTTTGAAGCGGCTTTTGGTGTTCGTTTGCTTAGGGCGTTAGGTTCTCAATATCATTATAGTCCGCTTGCTCAAGAATTGACGGGTTACTTCTGGGTGAACGGTAGGGCGTTTGGTCGTCAGTATTTTTGGACTGTCCCTGATCATCACAACACAGAAATGCTCCTTGCGATAGGTTGGAACGGCTGGATGAGTCATCAGATGCCACAGGCTAGACGCCACCTTAAATCCATATCTGAGGATCCGAACAAGCTTCTGGTGGTGATTGACCCCAGAAAATCCGAGACAGCTCAGAGGGCTGACATTCATCTACCTATAAGACCTGGAACTGACGCTATTTTTCTGAGATCCATCATCAGCATAATTTTACAAAACAACTGGCAG
>JBFXII010000258.1:0-5110 GCA_050176095.1 Desulfomonilaceae bacterium | reverse complement strand
GGAGATGGCAGGGTCTGATGATCCGATAGCCAGCGTCAAGAATTTTGCCACTCAGACGGCGAATGAACTGCGTTTGGCGGGATTCAATCTCGATTTTGTTCCTGTTCTTGATGTCGTTAACAAAAATATCGACCTGTCATCCACTGTAATCGGTGATAGGTCATTTGGCAGCAACCCGGAGACTGTGGCTCGTTTAGGATCTTTAGTTATTACTGAAATGAGGGCTCAAGGGATAATCCCGTGCGGCAAACATTTCCCGGGACACGGAGCTACAGCGGTGGATTCACATTTCGATCTACCAGTGGATGATCGTCCTTTCGAAGTGTTGTGTCGAAGGGATTTGATACCATTCCAAAAAGCGATAGAGAACAGCGTCGAAATGCTAATGACGGCTCATGTGCTATTTCCGAAAATTGACACCAGGTTTCCTGCAACCATGTCAAGAATCATTCTCGAAGGTCTTCTCAGGGAGCGAATCGGCTTCAAGGGTTTGATAATAACTGATGATTTAGACATGGGGGCAGTATCCAAAAGATACTCCACTGAAAGATGCGTGATCGAATCATTTCAGGCCGGAGCAGATATATTGTTAATATGCAATTCTCAAGACAAGTCAGTTGAGGCTCTAATGTCTTTAAGAGATGCGTTTAACAATGGCATTTTTGATGAACATCGTCTTTTGTCATCTCTAGATAGAATTGCTTCATTGAAAAGACAATATGCCAAATCATTCAAGCCTTGTGATCCTGAAGACCTGTCACAACTTTTTTCTTGCTGATTCCTCCAGCAGCCTAAGAATTTTGGACGATTTACGTGATAGTGTTTCCCCAAGGTTTTGTTTTAATAAAACCAAGGTTTGCCAGGGTTACCAAAATTATACAGCGTTCAGGACTTCCCTGATTATTTTCAGCATCTGTTGGACATCGTAAGGTTTAGCCACAAATCCTTTCGCAAATTCAGAGATCATGAAACCATCCTGGGTTTCATCATAGTATCCGCTGGCGACGATAACTTTTACGGACTGATTGAATTTGACCATCCTTTCGAGACATTTCTTCCCCCCCATACCGGGCATGATCAGGTCCAGAATGACCAAGTCAATTTTCTCTGAATTCCCTTTGTATATTTTTAAGGCTGATTCCCCATCTGAAGCTTCGATAACCTTATAACCGACATTATTCAGAACTCTTACGCAAAGTTCCCGTACCATTTGATCATCATCGACTAATAGTATGGTTTCTCCACCACCTATTTGCTTTATTTCTTCATCGCTATCTTTCTCTGTTTCCGAACTGATGACTGCTGGAAAGAAAATGGTGAAAACGGTCCCTTCTCCTGGAGCGCTTTCACAACTTATGTTGCCTCCATGAGACTCAACCACACCGCGGACGACTGATAAACCCAGACCTGTTCCATGACTCATGTCCTTTGTCGTGAAAAAAGGATCGAATATATAATCAAGATCGGATTTATCTATTCCAAGTCCATTGTCCGACACCTTTAGCATTACATAGTTTCCGGATTCGAGCCCGTAACGGTTAGCTTCGGACGAGTCTTTAAAGGATATGTTTTCAGTCTGGAATTTCAAGACACCACCCTCGGGCATGGCGTCTCGCGCATTCACTGTCAGATTCATTAAGATCTGGTCCATCTGGGTTGGATCAGCCTTAATGGTTTCTAAATTTTCTGCCAGCTCCAGTTGGATCTTGATCATCTTTGGGATCGTTCTTTCAAGGATTTTTCTGAGTTCCATTATTCGACGATTCAGATCCAGTGGTTTCAGTTTGGTCTCTGACTTTCGGCTGAAAGTCATTAATCGCTTAACAAGATCGGCTCCCCGAATAGCTGATTCTCTAATCTTGTTGATGTCTGAGCGATATTTTTCTGGAAAATTCTTGTTATCAAGTAAAATCTCGGTATAACCCAGAGCAACCTGAAGGATATTGTTGAAATCATGCGCCACGCCTCCAGCCAAAGCTCCCACGGCTTCCATTTTCTGAGCTTGCTGGAGTTTGTTTGAAAGTTCTAGATGCTCGGTCACATCTCGCTTGACAGCCACGAAGTTGATTATTTTACCTGATGAATCTCTTACAGGGGAAATTGTGGCGTCCTCATAATATATTTTGCCATCTTTTCTTCTGTTTATGAACCGACCTTCCCAGACGTTTCCCTGGGTGATGGTATTCCAGAGGTCAGCGTAGAAATCGTCGTCCTGATCAGCGCTTCTCAGAATTCTCGTATTCCTCCCTAAGACTTCCTCACGCCTGTATCCGGTGGTCTTTTCGAAAGCCGGGTTAACATACAGGATTGTCCCATCCCCCTGGGTTATTATGACCACTTCCGCAGCTTGATCTATTGCAGATTCGAGTCTTCGGAGCTCCATCTCGGCATTTTTCCGATCAGTGATGTCAGAGCAGATTGCGCCTAGTCCAAAAAGGTCTCCTTGAGCGTTCCTGAGTGGAAATTTTACGGACAGGAATGTATGCGTTCCGTCAGCTAACTCAACGATTTCCTCGAAGTGCATTGGTCTGCGTTGTTCAAGAACCCTCTTATCGTTTTCCAGATCAATGAAGGCGCTATTCTGAGTAGGCAAATCGTCAATTGTTCTGCCAATTATTTTATCTTCCGGCAGTCCAATTGCCTTGGCAGTGAAGTTGTTTACTTTCAGGAAACGCCCTTCGAGATCTTTGACCCAAACCAGGCCTTCTGCATTGTCAAAGAAACCCCTTAGAAGTCCTTCGTTTTCACGCAGAGCCTCCTCTGCTCTTTTGCTCGCCGTAATATCGGTTTGAACACCATTCCAGAGGACATCCCCAGTTTCCAGAACCCTAGGCTTGGACTCAATGTGGGCATAACGTACTTCATTATTTACTATAATTCGGCCTTCCCACACGAAGGGTTCCAATCTGTCGTGCGCTTGCTCGTTTGATTTAATGAAGTTGTCCTTGTCATCCGGGTGAAAATGTGTGAAAGCCACCAGGGGATCATTAAGAACCGAGTTTTTTTCCAGGCCATTTAATTCACACCAACGATCACTCACAAAGTCAAATTTCCATGACCTGTCGGGTTTCATTCTCAAACGATATACTCCACCGGGCATACCCGAGACCATATCCTCATACATTCTCTGGCTTTCCAGGAGCTCTCTTTGTGCCTGTTTTTGATCAGTAACGTCCATGTAGACGGAACGCGAATGGAGCGTATTGCCTTGCGCATCATGCTCAGAGGTCACATTTAAAAGAACATCGATCGCTTCACCATTTTTCTTTACGAGCTGTAACTCGGCCTTTTTAACAACACCCGAACGAACGAATTCAGGAAATACAACTGACTTTGAATAAATGGCTGATTCGGCGGTTTGAAACTCAAATGGTGTGCGTCCTATTACTTCTGAACGCTCATAGCCGAGTTCATCACAAAACAGGTCAGAGACAAACCTTATCCTTGCCTCGGTATCCAGTGAGATCATCATTACAGGCGCTTTTTCCCATAGATCACGATAGCGTTTCTCACTGGCTCTTAAGGCATTCTCAATATCGTGACGGTTGGTAATTTCACGAGAAAGCCAGCGATTCCAAAGCAACAGGCCTCCAATGATAAGAAAGGCAATGGCCAAGCCTTTCCATGCAAGTCCGTAGTCGAAGCCATGTTCGTATCGAAGAGGAACCCATTTTTTGTATATTCCATTGACTTGAGATTCAGGAATTGAGTCGAGAGCCTTCTGAAGAATCGACGCGAGGACCGGCCAATCTTTTCTCACAGCCATTGCCTGAGCATTAACGTAGGGAGTCCATCCAGCAATTTTGAGGTCAACTGATTTGAGTTTGGCCAGGTAATACCCAATGACAAGCATGTTGTCTATGAAAGCAAACACATCACCACCTTGGAGTAGGCCTATTCCCTCCTTGACGTTCTCTACCCTTATCAATTCTATTTCAGGATGATCCCGATGAATCCATTCTTCAGCTACGTGACCCTTTTCAACGGCCACTCTATGCCCCTTCAATTCGCTGATGCTACTTATGTATGTCACATCAGAGCGAGTAAGGATCACGATGGGCACGGTCATGTAAGGTTTGGTAAAAACCCAAAACTTTTCGCGCTCTTCAGTCACCGCCACGCTGGTTGTCATGTCAATATCCCAAGTCTTGAGAAGGCTATAGGATTCTTGCCAGCTGATGTTGTTGACTAGTTCAAATGTCACCCCGAGACGCTGTTCAATTAATTTTAGGTAATCGTTTGAAATTCCTGAGGGCTTTCCGTTCTCATCAACGAATTCGATAGGCGGCCAATGAGGGTCTTGAGCCACGCGTATTCTTGGATGGGCTTTCAACCAGGAGCGTTCTTCATCATTTAATGAATTTAGAAAATCGGTTTGACTACTTATTTGGGTATTTTGGCTAGCATTTTGATCATTGGCAAAAATCTGAATGGGAGTCAAAAGCCAGAGACTCAATCCGAGCAGGAGTGACAGGAAAATTGCTATAGGAAGCTGTTTAATTCGAAAACGCCAAGTTTTCATGTCATTTTCCACCGCATGATACGGTCAATGTTGCATAAGTTTAACAGAAAAGTGTAATTAAGCCTAAAATTCCTTATGGATTATTTGAAGTACCGTGGCGTCTTCCAGATTAGCGCGTCTTTGAATTCAGGCCATCTATGAGAGCCTTTTCACAGGGCTCGTGGAGATTGTAAGGACCTGGTTTAGACCAGACGGGGTCATCGTAGCGATCGTGACAAGCCAGGCAAGGGCCTATTCCTATTATTCGATTGAGCTCTTGCTTGTTGAACCCCCTACTAAGGGTGTGAGACGTGCCCTGTAGTATTTTTCCGTCGTGATCGACGACTGAATCAATTGCATAGTTTATTGTCAGACCAGAAGCCTTGGAATCGTAAATGGTTTCAATCTTGATAGACCCTGTTTTCGGGTCGTAGTTAATTCTCCCATCTCCTAATCCGAGGGCTTTAGGATCAAGATGGCAATCGACGCATCTTGGGACTTCCTTTCTTGTTGTATGGGGATGAGTTGGGCCCATGGCGATGGAGGTCTTGGAGTTTCTCAACCGCATGATGGCTGAATCGTAAGGTCCGATCACTTTTCCTTTTTCAT
>JBFXII010000257.1:0-5128 GCA_050176095.1 Desulfomonilaceae bacterium | reverse complement strand
TGGCCCTTTGGACTCCATGAAGGACAAGATCTACAAGGCTTTAGAGATAGCGCATGACATTTTCAGAAAGAATCTTTCCAATCATCAACCCGCCAGGGACTACCTCGTAGGCAGGGGGCTATCAGAACATTGGATTGAGCAGATCGGGTTAGGTTTTGCCTTCGATTCGTGGGACTCCTTACAGACAAAATTTTCTAATCTGGGCGTAGGATTAACGGAGGCCATTAGCGCGGGGCTGTTGAAACAACGCTCCAATGGAGGCTATTACGATTACTTCAGGTCGAGAATCATGATTCCAATTCATGACCTGAATTCTCGTCTCATAGCCTTCGGAGGCAGAATCTTTGGGGAAGGTGATCCAAAGTATCTTAACTCACCTGAGTCCACATTATTCAAAAAGAAATACACATTATACGGATTAGACAGCGCAAGGGATTCGATCAAACAGACAGGAAGGGTAATATTGGTCGAGGGTTATTTCGATCAAATAGCATTACGCATTCATGGATTGGAAAACACTGTAGCACCTTTAGGGACGGCTTTAGGGAGCCCACAGATAAGGCTGGTCAAGAGGTTTGCTGAAAAGACTACCATCATATTCGATGGAGATGAGGCTGGAATTCGTGCCCTAAAGAGGTCTATTCCGCTTTTCGTCAGTGAAGGGATTGACGCCGATTGTGTTGTCCTTACTGATGACAAGGATCCTGATGAGGCCATCAGGCGGGTTGGGATAGATGAGTTCAGGCGGACTATTGACAATGCGCAGTCGATGATAGACTTTTTCCTGGAGAGGCTAAATCATCAATATGACTTTCAGACCCTGAAGGGTCGGAATCAGGGTGTTGAAGAATGTATTGATCTTCTGAAGAGAATTGCGGACTCTACAGAACGCGATTATCTTATTGAAAGGATGTCTCACCGAATAAAGGTAAAGGAAGACAGACTACGAAAACTCCTGGAGGCCAGCCAAAACTCAACGACTTCCAGACCTGATTCGTCAAAAACCAAGCAGACCCTATCTCTTTTTGAATTTCCTGCGCATGAACGAAATGTAATTCGCGGCATGCTCATGAGAGAAGGTTTTATTGAAAGGGTTCTGGAGGCTGGAATTCTCAAGGACATAGAACATCCGAAACTTAGTCAACTTGGCGCCATGATAGTGGATTTTCACAAGACTCATGGACAATTTGATTACCAGAATTTCGTTCAGTCCCTGGAGGATAATGAGTTCGCGTCACTGGTGGCTTCGTGGCTACAACCTCGGCCTGAAGAGGATGATTTACGACCAGAGGTTGATGGTTACATAGTTATGGATCAGTCTTTAGACGCTATCAGGCAAAAGAAACTCCAGAGAAGAAAGACGGAAGTTGTCGATAGAATGAAGAAATGTGACCCATCCCAGGAGGAATACGGGCAGTTGGCCCAAGAACTGTTGTCATTAGCCAGGCGTTTGAATCTCTGATCAATAGGCCTGCCTTTTTATTTTTATAACGCATGGAACACCCAGCCGCGGTTTAGGACTAAGATATAGTCCTGAACTTATGCAAGAAGCCGAAGACAGTTAAATTTTCGGCATCGTTATGACATTACGAAACGCCGGTTTTCTCAAAGCTCCAAGACTTGCTTGTTTCAGGATTGCCTCAAAATCCGGCGAAAGGAGTTAGCCCTATATGCCAGATTCCAAACCTAAACCGGAATTCAAAGAACTCTTCGATCTCGCTAAAACCAAAAAGGTGTTGACGTACGACGAGATTCACAAGCATTTACCTGGACATATAATGGATGAATCTCAGATTGATGAACTTCTGCTCAAGATAGTTACTGAGTTCAACTGCGAATTGGTAGATTTTACAAAGAAGATTCCAGTCCCTGACGTCAAGGCTCGAGACATAGAAATTGATAAGCATGATGACGATGACGATGAGGATGAAATCAAAGCGGAAGCTGACACGCTTGTTCGGGGCAATGACCCGGTGAAGATGTATCTTCACGAGATGGGTGGCGTATCCCTTCTGACTCGAGAGGGTGAAGTTGAGATCGCCAAACGAATAGAGCTTGGGGAGCAACAGGTTTTTACGGTCATTATCGGGTGTCCTGTCACCATCAAGGAAGTCTTGACACTCGGCGACAAACTTCGAAGGGGGACTATCCGGGTCAAGGAGGTCATTCGTGGTTTTGAGGACGAGGAGATGCCTGATGGGGATGACTCGGCAGTTGTCGAAAGAATTCTGGCGTTGATTCAGGAATTGAAAGAGCGAGAAGCCAAATATCAGGCTCATGTGCAAAAACGAAGGAGTCTGCCTCCTGGTTGCACGGAGGAGGAAATTGGACAATTAGAAGCGGAGCTTGAGTCCAGCAAGGCGGAAGTGGTTCAATGCCTGAGGAACATAAATCTGAACAGCAATATGATAGATCATATCGCAGGCAAGCTAAAATTCCTGGTCAGAAAGCTTAGCGCCGCCAGAGAAGAGCTCAAGTCGGTTGAATATGAACTAAAAATGCCACTTGACAAGGCAAGAGAGCATTTGGCGCTCTTGAAGACTCAGATAGATGATAAGAAGAACCTCAAAAAATACACCAATCTGAGTCCTCAGAAAATTCTGGAGCTTGACCACAAATTAGAGACGGGCCTGAGGAAAATCAACAAGCTTCAGCTTGAAGCGGGCATGGACGAACGCAATCTCAGGGAGGCATTAGCCTCTTGTAAGGAAGGTGAACGTCTTGCGAAGAATGCCAAGAGTGAACTGGTTCAGGCAAACCTGAGGCTTGTTGTAAGCATTGCGAAGAAATATACGAACCGCGGATTGCAATTTCTCGATCTTATTCAGGAAGGTAACATTGGCCTTATGAAGGCCGTGGACAAGTTTGAGTATCAGAGGGGCTACAAATTCAGCACTTATGCGACATGGTGGATCCGTCAGGCCATTACCAGAGCTATAGCGGACCAGGCGAGGACAATCCGTATCCCGGTTCACATGATTGAGACCATAAACAAGCTTATCAGAACGTCAAGATATCTCGTGCAGGAATACGGCCGAGAACCGACTCCCGAAGAAATTGCCGAGAAGATGGAGTTCCCCCTTGAAAAGGTAAGAAAAGTGCTGAAAATCGCCAAAGAGCCTATCAGCCTTGAAACACCTATTGGGGAGGAAGAAGATTCGCATTTGGGTGATTTCATTGAAGACAAGAAGATCCTCTCGCCATCTGACGCAGTCGTGGGAATGAGCCTTACCGAACAGACGAGAAAGGTATTGGCGACCTTGACTCCAAGGGAAGAAAAGGTCCTGAGGATGAGATTCGGTATAGGAGAAAGAGCGGATCACACTCTGGAAGAAGTCGGTCAGGATTTTGATGTCACCAGGGAGAGAATCAGGCAGATTGAAGCAAAAGCTCTCAAAAAGCTCAGGCATCCTTCGAGGAGTAAGAGGCTCAGACCCTTCCTAGAGGGCTAGAACCTTTGTCTGTCGAATTCAACGCATCTTCAGATCTCAGACTCGCTGTAGGCAAGACCATATTCCACCACATTGATGGAATCGCCATTGGCTCAACAGTTGCTGCGCTCAGGGCTCATGGGGTCTTCGACACATTGAGCAACTCTGATAATCCAATAGATGTTCGGAGTCTGTGTGAAGATTTTGGATGTAGAGAAGGATTCCTCAATGTAGCCCTGAGGCTTTTGTCGCACCAGGGATTTGTCAGGGTTTCGGTAGATGTTGATTCCGGCCGGAGGCATGTGTGCCTTACAAAAGATGGAATTGAGTGGCTGGACTACCTTGAATATTATGACCAGATCACGACTCTTTCCGCCCTGGCTCAACACTACCACCAAGCCTTTGACGGTCAAACCGTCAAAAAGCCTCCCAAGTTCGTTGCCCCAACCATTCCTGCAGATCCGCGACCATCTGTCATTGCAAATCGTGTGATCAATCATATTTATGGTGAGATCACGGCGGTGGTGATGACGGAATTATACCAAGCCGGTATTTTTAGTCGCGCCTTTCAGGAAAATAAACTATTTCTCTCCTTCGACGACATTGTTCCGCAGGGTGTTCCAGCAAGTTACATAACGAATATTTTTGAAACTAACGGGTGGGCAAAGTCTCACCCTTCGGGATTGACTCTGACTCAAGCTGGCATTCTTGCATCGGAGTGGGCGCCGCAATATTTTTATCCGGTAATTTATCTGCCGACATTCCGAAGCGTCCCTAACCTGCTGTTTGGCAAGGACAGTGATTCGATTTCCGTCGGCTCATCGATTGTGGAAAAACATCTTGACAGGGAACTCGACATCAAGTTCAGCGGAATGGTGTTCGAAAAAACGTGCCGACAGCCTTTTTTGGACATTGTTCTTCCGATATTTGACAGGGAGCCGGTTCATTCGCAGCCTTTGAGTGTTGTTGACATGGGATCGGGAGATGGAACGCTGTTGGTGGAACTGTTCAAGGCGATCCAGAAGAAGACCATCCGCGGGCGAATGCTGGAATCTTATCCTCTCATGTTCGTAGGAGCGGAATACACTGAGGTTGCGCGAAGGGCTACAACGGAGGCGTTAAGTAAGGCTCGTGTAGCAAACTGGAAGGTTGTCCTGGGTGACATTGGTGACCCCACCGCTCTTGCCATGACATTAAACAATGTCGGGGTAGACCCCAAAAATGCCCTGCATGTCAGCAAATCCGTAATCCACAATCGTCGCTACAAGCTTCCGGAGAATCACGATCGGGTGAGAAACTTCGAACCGATGTCAAAGGCTGTGTATGTCGCCACCGATGGATCGATCATAAGCCCGCGTGAATTCGAATGTAATCTGGTGGAATTCTTCGAAGGATGGAGAGATTTGACCAGGAAACACGGGATGGTTGTTATTGAGGCCCATACCGTAGACCCCGAACTTGTTCAGCCAAAGTTAGGCCAGAATATCGTCACATGCATGGATGCGACTCACGGTTATTCCTGCCAATATTTAACTGAATACGATACGTTTTTGAGAGCGTCTCAGGCTGCGGGTTATAAGTCACTCGCATTCAGGGCTCTCAGTGGAAAAATCCTCGGCAAACCCACCATGACCATAAACCATATCATGGCGTCGAAGAAATGAATAATCGAGGTAGGACCGCCAGTCACCCGACGG